>CP085928.1:2692500-2960832 GCA_020735665.1 Lachnospiraceae bacterium GAM79 | reverse complement strand
TGCAAAGCGGAAAGACTGCTGCATGACTGCGGAAAAAGAATGGATGTAATCTTTGCTGTAACCCTTTCTCTCTTTTCCATCGGGATGAACTCCCCCGAAGGAAAGCAAATCAAAGAAAGATTGCAAATGCTCAGAGGTTACATTTTTTAATTTCCGTTCTGCCAGCGGATGTTTCTTAATATTTCGGATTGTTCCGAGGTAATTCTCCACAGTACCATTGCTGAGCGTACCTGTTTTTAATTCCTCCTCTGCCCACACATCCAGAAGTTGTCCGACTGTGAGATTTTCCGCTTTGGCAACAAATTTCTTTTTCTCATAATCATCCATTGCCTGACGGAGCAGCTTTTCAGTTTCACTTTTGCTTTCTGTTCCAACGCATTCTTTCTGAACAAGATTGCCGCTTGCGTCCTCTACATAGAAGCGGTAGTACCATTTCTTTCCTTTTTTTCTTACAGATCCTTTTGCCATAATCGTATGTCTCCTTTCGATATTAGACAATCGGAACTGATGAAATGCTTCGTGCGTGTAAGTATATCATAACTCCGGTTGTCTTACTATACCGATTCGGAATCTTCGTATAAGACTTCTGATAAAAGATTTGCAAGCCTTTGTTCTGCTGTTTTTGGTTTCTTGGAATAGAGCCTTACAACGTCTGCCATCTCATTAAAAGCATTGATGGTAGGAGTGATTTCCCTTAAGAACATAATCTCATTATATTCATCATTCGATTCAAACCCTATTGTTTTGGCAATATCCGTCTGACCATCATTCCCCTTGAAGTTTTTGCAGGCGAACTGAAAGGAATCCAAAAACAGACCATATTGTTTTAACATCAGCAGTAATAAATCTTTTGAAAAAGCATCTTCTTCTTTGGTAAGGGCAAGCGGTAACTGTTCCAGAATATCTCCCATCGCATCACGAATCTGTAACTCTCTCTTATCCGTAATGTCGGTTTCATATTCATCTGTTTCCCCTTTGAGCCATTCCACAGATACATGAAGTGCTTCCGAAAGACCTTCCAGCACCATTTTTTTCGTATTGTCAATCGAACCATTCTCATAACGCAGGATTGTAGAAGCGGTAACCCCCATCTTTTCTGCGACATAAGGCTGTGTCAGATTCAATTCCAGACGGCGCTGTTTTATTCTGCTCCCTATCAGCTTGCGTAATTCTTTATCTTTCATGCTGACTGCCTCCTTTTTCGGTATGTATGAATTATAGCATTGTTTTTTCAAAATTGCAATATGCAATATAATATTTGCTTTTAATATTTCGTAACGCTTGACAAAAAGATGTGAAAAGGATATACTTACATCACAAGAATTGCATAATGCAATTTATAAGGAGGTGATTATATGACGCAAAGAAAAATTGCATTATCCATCGAAGAAGCTGCTGACTATACGGGAATCGGCAGAAACACCTTAAGACAGCTTGTAGAATGGAAGAAACTTCCAGTATTAAAGGTTGGTCGCAAAGTCCTGATTAAAACCGATATTCTGGAAATGTTTATGGAAGCGAATGAAGGTCGTGATTTGAGGGATAGAGGAAATGTAAAAGCCGTAACAAGAACTGCGGCAAATTAAAAAGGCGGCTTCCAAAGAAACCGCCAAAGGTTCTATCAGACCGAAGCCATGATATACCTACACGCAAGAAGATTATACCATGTGCTTCTTCTGATACGCAACCAAGAACTTATGTTTGCAAGAGAAAGGAGAATGTAATAATGGCAAAATCAACAAAAAGTTATGAAGAACGAATGCTTGAAATGGAAAAGAAAGAGCAGGAAAGCCTTGAAAAGGCGAAAAGATATGCAGCACAGAAGAAAGAACTTCTGAAGCGAAAGAAAGCCGAAGAAAGTAAAAAACGAACCCATAGGCTCTGTCAGGTTGGCGGTGCGGTGGAATCCGTTCTTGGTTCGCCTATTGAGGAAGAAGACATCCCAAAGCTGATTGGTTTTCTGAAAAAGCAGGAAGCCAACGGGAAATTTTTCTCAAAGGCAATGCAGAAAGAAACAAATACCGATATGGAGGAAGTGTAATGGCGGAGGGGATGAGGTTTTCATTCCCTTCATTGCTTTTTTATGAAGGGCGCACTTATGGACAACCAGAGGTCGTCCCAATAAGTTTGCCACAAGTGGCAACCGGTCTGCGCTCACGCTTGCCGGGCTCGTTCCGTCGGCGGGGCTTTCAGCCAGACCTGCTCATGCCGCAGGAGGCACTCTTCGCCAGAGGGGCGCATTCCATGCAGGCTGCTATGCGCAGGGCACTCTTACGCAGAGGGCGTTCCGGCAATGCTGCTTTTCCTAAAACCGAAAGCAATGTTGCCGGAAATCTATGCCGGATGTGCAGAAAGGAGGCATCCAGACATGGCGATTTTTCATTACACAGTCAAAATAGTCGGACGTAGTAAAGGGAAATCTGTTATCTCCGCTTCCGCATATCTCAATGGGGATGTGATGAAAAATGAGGAAACCGGGCGAATCAGTTATTACACTTCTAAAAAAGAAGTGGTCTACACCAGTCTGATGATGTGCGAAAACGCACCTCCTGAATGGCAGATAGTACCAGAGGAAAATATAAAACGCTTTCAGAAATCTGTCCGATACAAAAAGTCAGCAGATAAAGAAGCTGCTTTAGAAAAATTTAAAATCACATTTCAGAAACAGAGGTTATGGAATGAGGTATTGAAGATTGAAAAAAGTGCGGATGCCCAATTTGGCAGGTCATTTGAATTTGCCCTTCCCAAAGAATGGAACAGACAGGAACAAATTCAATGTACAACTGACTATATCCAAAAAACTTTTGTAGATAGAGGAATGTGCGCTGATTGGAGTATCCACGATAAAGGGGATGGCAACCCCCATGTCCATCTGCTTCTGACTATGCGTCCTTTTAACCCGGATCATTCTTGGGGAAAGAAAGAAGTCAAGGATTGGGATTTTGTCAGAGATAAAAACGGAAATATCGTGATTGATGAATCCCATCCGAACTGGTGGCAGGATAAGAAAAACCCTGACCGTCATGGAATCCGTATCCCTGTATTAGACGAAAACGGAATTCAGAAGATTGGTGCAAGAAACCGCCTGCAATGGAAACGGGTGCTGACCGATGCTACTGGATGGAACAATCCAAAAAATTGTGAACTATGGCGGAGTGAGTGGGCAAAGGTGTGTAATGAACATCTTTCTTTGCATAATCAGGTCGATCACCGTTCTTATGAAAAACAGGGAAAACTCCAGATTCCTACCATCCATGAAGGTGCTGACGCAAGAAAGATTGAACAAAAGTTTCTTGTCGGGCAGGAAATAAAAGGTTCGTGGAAAGTAGCGGAAAATCAAATCATAAAACAACAAAACACGTTATTGCAAAAGATACTGGACACCTTTGGGAAAGTATCAGGTGCATTATCATTATGGAAGGAGCGATTAAATGACATTAGAAGAAAGCCGGGAAATTATACCCTTAATGGAGTCCATGATTGGGCAAATCGAAGAACAGCAGACCTTAATGGCAGAAATGCTTCTGGAAATGCAGAACCGGGACACCCAACTCTCTCTTATGCAGGAACAGAATCAGAAATTGCAAAAATTAAACAGCGAGTTATCCGAGCTGCTCAACATTTTGCCAAATACCGAGGAACTGCTTTCCAAGATGGAAGAACAGAAAACGAAGATAGAACTTTTGGAAAACGAAAATCAGCAATGGCAGAAATTGGCACAGAATCTGAACAGCGAAAACAGTTTATTGCTGAAACAGAACACCGAATTGCTGAACTGGAACAGCAAATAAGGAAAGGACGTGATATAGATGAACGAATCCAGAGAATCAAAGAACGCCGAACAGTTGGAAGAACTTCTGCTCTTGACCGAGGAGATACAAGAAGAACTGGAACAGAAAGACCAGCTTATCGTGGAACTGAAGACGCAGCTCAGCGAATCTCTGACCTTGAACGAGAAATTAAACAAAGAGAACAGAGCCGGGAATATTCAAGCATTAAAGAACGACTTGAAGCTGGCAGACAGAGCATTGCAGATCGAGAAAGAGAAGCTGCGAAGCGCAAACGTCACGATAGGGGAATGTCAAGATAAAATACGATGCTTAACACAACAACGGGATTATGCCCGGACACATCAGAAAATCGTAGAGATACCGGTAGAAAAGCCGGTACTCTATGAAAAATGTGAAGCCTGTGACCGGACAGCCTATCAGAATGAAAAAGCGAAATACGAAACACAAAAAGAGCGACTTGCAGGACAGTATAAAGCAAAAACGGTAATATTCCAAACAACCTTGTTCCTTCTTGCATGGTATTCGCTGACAACCACTCTTTTTCAGGCAGTACAGTCAGATGTGTTCCTTTCCGATTGTAAATCATTCTTCCATGATGCAGCGTCATTCATACAAACTTTTATCGGATGGACGATTGCTGCCGGACATTCTGCGGCACAGATTAGTACCAAAATTCCAAATGCGTTTATAGCCGAAATCATATATTGGTTATTGCTGATATTGGTTGTCGGAATATGCGTAGCAGGAACAGGGATACTGGTGATACTGATAGAAATAAAGGTTATAGAATTATATAAGAAAAACTGTTGGGATTTTATTACTCTACTGATGATACTGACAAGTGCTGCTGTCATCATTTATTTTGGAGAATCCATCAAAAAAACACTGTCAGTAAATCTTCTATTGCTTTTTGTACTTTCGCAAGGAGTATATGTTGGACTTAGATGTTATTTGAAAAATCAGTTAAATACCAAGCTATATTGATCAAAATATGATAAAAAACGTATAAAAGCAGGGGATAAAAACACACATCGTCCCCTGCTATTATATTATCCTTTTCCAATTTCTAGTAGGATATGCCTGTTTCATTATGCTTTTTTAAAAGCCTTAGTTTGAATGCTTTACTGTATTTCTTCCTAGACATAAATATGCTCCACATGGTACATAAAAAAGGACATGGCAATACCTCCTTGATACCACCGTATCCTTGAAAAAGGGCGACTTTAACACACCCTCCGTATTCTCATTTTTACAAAAGAAAACGGCGGTTTTGATTGTTATTTCAAAACCGCCGTTAAAATGGCATGAGAACTTTCTACTTCATAAGCGGTTTTTTTTCATGCTTATGAAGTAGAGAATTTTTACCTTATCGTAAATTCGCAAGATAAATTATATGTATCGTAATCCCAATCTCTTTCACTTTCAAAGAACGCAAATTGTTTAATCAAACGATAGTGTCCAGCAGGCAATTCTCCATAAAAACTTTTAACATCAATTTCTAATGTTAATCGTTCGTTAGGCTTAATAAAGCAATCCTTTTCATTGCTCTTTGAGGGGTCATCAAGCTGTTTAAGTTGATACCAAGTGCCGGATTGTTCAGCTTCTATTTCAAAATAATCTGGTGAATATTGGTATTCTTTATCAGAAGTATTTTCTATTAGAAATGAAAGGTGCTTTAAGTCTAAATCCTTTTCTGTACTCATTGAAATCTTCAAATCGCCCAAAGTGTCAAGCGCTTCTTCACTTCCATAAGGAGAAACCTCATATTCTTCGGAATAATCTTGTACTACATGATTATCACTGTCCTTTGCTTGACTACACCCAACAATACACACCAATAACAATAAGGTTAGAAACATACATATTATTTTTTTCATTTGTCCTTATCTCCTTTCTTTTAAATTTATAATAGCAATAAAATGTCTATTTTCAATCAACTTTCATTGCAATTTATTTTCACTGTAACACATGCTCCCCCTGCTTTATTATTAGCAATTTGGATATTTCCGCCATGTCTTTCACTTAAAATCTTACTAATATTCAGCCCTAACCCCAAATGTTCAGTAGCTATATCTTTCGATGATTTATAAAATGGTAATGTCGCCTTTTCAATATCAATATTTTTAAACCCGCAACCATCGTCTGAAACAGATATAACTAAATTATCATTCTCTATTACTACGCTAATAGCAATATCACTTTTTGCGTATCTAATACTATTAGAGAGTAAGTTTTCATAAATCTGCATGACTGTATCTAAATTGATAAACAAGGTTATATTATTACCGCTTGTAGTAATTGAAAAATGTTTGTCATAACAAAGTGCTTCTGCTGTGTTATTAAAATTATCAATAAGTGAATGAAATGTAATCTGTTGTCGTGGAATATCAATATCCTCTAACCTGTATAAGTTCGTCATAGCATTTACATATTTTTCAAGACGTGAAATATTTTTTGACATTACTGATATTTCATCTAATATTTCTTGTTGTGATACTAAGCCTTTGGGAATAAAGGAAAGCAGCATAGTAGCATGACCCTTTAGTAAAGTCAAAGGAGTGCGTAAGTCATGCGAAAAAGCAGCATTTAGACGGCGCTGTTCAGCAAATTGTCGAAACATAGTTTCATTATTTTTCGACAAACAGTCTTTCATTTTTTCAAAGGCATGACAAAGTTTCCCCATTTCATCATTTAATGGATATGATAACGTAAAATCTAAGTCATTTGCTTCAATTTTATGATACGCATTAGTTAATAGCTTAATAGGTTTCGATAATTTTTTTTTATAAAAAAATGTTACACAACATATCATACTAATAGATAATACGATAGGAATAATTGCAATATTTAATGAACCTAAAGCACTGTCAATAAGCCTATCCCGGTTTGTAAAATTAGGTAAAACTTCGATATATGAAACATGGTTCGGATAGACATATTCGTGTACTGGGCGTTCTTTTTGATAATCAACATTGAACTTGCATATCTCGTTTCCTTTCGTGTCAAATATTGTGTATTTTGTTTGGTCATTACTATAAGTGGCGGTAAATGAGCCATTTTCCGGTATATCATACCTCGTTGACAGATTTTCATACTTATAGTTTAAATTTATTCTGTATCTGTCAACCATTGAAATTAAAAGTATACAAATAATTATTCCAATCAACAACGAAAACAAAGCATAAAGAACAAAGGTCATTCTAATACTCATGCTATTTAACCGATTGAACAATCTGCTTCTCTTTAATTTTTCCATCTATATCCGCACCCCCAAACAGTTTCAATGTAAGGTCTATCGCCTAAAGATAAAAATTTTGCCCTAATACGTCTGATATGTTCTGTAACAACTGTATTATCACCAATGCCGTCTAATCCCCAAACTTTTTCATAAATAGTTTCCCGGTCAAAAACAATTCCTTTGTTTTGCGAAAGGAAAGATATTATATCAAATTCCTTTTTGGTAAAAGCCATATCCTTATTATGATAAAACACAATACGTGAGGAATAATCTATAACCATATCTTCATCAAATTGCACCTTTGAAGATATATTGTGTCTTTTTTCTCTGCGAAGATGTGCTGCAATGCGAGCTTCTAATTCATCAACAGAAAATGGTTTTATTACATAGTCGTCTGCGCCAATAGAAAATCCTTTTATTTTATCACTATCTTCAATGCGTGCTGTTAAAAAAATTATAGGGCATGAAACATAATCCCGTATCCTTTCGCAAACAGTAAATCCATCTATATCTGGCATATTGACATCTAACAAAATAATGTCAGGTTTTTTTTCTACTTCTTTTAATGCAGCATTTCCTGCTGTTGCAGTATATACCGTATATCCAAGTTTGCTGAAATAGCAATACAGCATTGATACAATTTCTTTTTCATCGTCTACAATTAAAATACTCTGCGCCATAAATATGCCTCCATTGTGAATATCTGATTTAAGATTATCAAACAAAAATCTATTTCTAATCAATTTCTTTAATTTTCGATGTCATTAGTTATTATATATGGCAATATGAGTTGTAGCAACCTTACTCTACATGTTTTATGCTCTATTACTATCCACACTATGATGTGTGTAATCATATCCCGAAAGCCATACCAAACAAAGCAGTCTATGGCAGATTTAGAAATAAGTCCTATGATTATTGAAAAATAAGAAAATATAAAAATTAGAGTGAAGTAATTATATTACAAAAATGAAAAACGGGAGATACACAGATATTGTGCTATCTCCCATATTGTTTTTAGTGTCATATCAAGGCTCATTTATTAGTGGTAAAATTAGCGTTTTTCTATATTTCTCAAAATGCTTGAAAGTAAAGTGTTCATATGGATAATCGAAAATCAGATATAAACTTTTGTTTAAATTGCCTATAATTCAAGTGAATCTTCTGCATCCACCCACATCTGTAAATTGCCATCAAGATATAATCTTGCATATTCCAAAGGCTCATCCACAGCCAATGAAGTAAGCGCACATTCTGATCCATATGTGGTTTTTAAATTTTTTTCAGCTTCCCAACAATTAATGCGAAGCATATATCCGGCACTTGTGTAAACATCAATACTATCGTGGTTTATGTTGTATTCTGCATAAATTGTTCTCATTGTATCTTATCTCCATTTTTTAATAATCATTTACAGAGTTAAATATCGAAAACATTTCATTCAGTTCACCATGTCGTTATTGTTATATGTTATACTATGTACGAATTTTTCTTTCCCTTAATTTTTCCCATATTAAGGTTCATGAAAACCAATGAGAGAATATAATACAAGGGAAAGAGTAAGGGAAAGTTCACTTGCTACAAACTTAGTATTTTCAAGGGTTTGTGAGGAATTTGATAATCAAATATAACAGTTATTAAATTTCCTAAAATAAGTGAAATATCAACTGGAATTGTTCAAGCTTTTCAAATACTAACGTCCTTAATTCTGTTCAATAATTGATTTATAGTAGTTACCAAAGTCAGCAAGTGAATTAACAATTGGAAGCATTTTTGTTCCGAGTTCCGTTAAGCCGTATTCAACTCTCGGTGGCTGCTCATGGTAATCGTGGCGATATGCCAGCCCATCACTCATCATTTGTCTTAAACTATCTGTCAAAACCTTTTGTGAAATACCATCTATCCCCAAAAATTATTTGTTGTCACAGCAATTCCTAAAGGTATTATTGCAATCCCCAATAACTCAATCTTAATTCCTTTCATCGCAAATACCTTCGTTACAAACTTGAATTTACCTTCCGCTCATATAAAATATATCAATAGCTTTACTTGCAAACTCTGCTGTGCCAACTCCTCCAACATCATCAATATTTTCCGTAAGTTCTCCTCCACCGGCATACATTCTTCCAAGACCGCATAAAATCTTATCAGAACATGTATAAAAATGATCTGTAATGTAATCCTGAAGTTTCCTTACCTGCAACTGCACCTGTTCATCTTCTGGGTCCATTTCTTTCATTTGTCCGAATTCAACAAATAATTGCATAAACTCATTTGCAACAGTAGCTTCATCGTCTTTCGTCCAGTTCTTTGTTTTCTCTTCAAACTCCTTATACTCAGAGGTTTGTCTTATACCGAAACATCATTACCCCATCTGCTCCTATACCCATCCTTTCTCCTTCTGAATTATTGATGCTCCGTTTACAATTTACTGATTTTCATTATATATCGGCATGATTACTTTAATTCTGAACCTTGGTTGGATGATTTGACGTTTACCATAAGTATAGGTAAATCTTTTTTACTAATAAAACAAGGTGGATCATCGAAATCCGACATGCTTTTTTCAAGCATCCTTCTCTGATCCACCTAGCATTTGTGTTTTATATAAAAAATATTAATACTTGAAATCTTCAAAGAAAAAGCGATATGCCACTTTTTTTGTACCATCAAAATTAATCAGTTCAATTTTTATATATTCGTCAGTACATTCAATATCATAATTTTTAGCTGACAGCTTCTCCCCTTGATTGCTAATTCTTGTTTTAAAGGAGATCATATGGACCTTATTAATGTGGTCAAAAATAGAGATTTCAACCTGAGTGTCACCATCAAATATTGTATCACCTATTTCTTCACCAACAATCACGTAATCTCCGGCATTAATACTCTCTCTAAACCATTCTTTTGTTGAATAATTAAAAAAATAATGAATTGCAGTATATGAGCCAGTAATCAATACCAAAACTATTAAAACAATAATAATACTTACATAAGCCTTTTTATTCACTTTTTCTCCTCTCTAATACAAATTCAGCAAATGCATCTCGTGCTGCCTTGGATTCTTGTATTTCTTTATGTCTTTGTCTTTTCGCCACCCCTTCCGGCACAATTTCATTATACACAAATAACAATGTTACAAAATCATATACGACTCTATATTTCAAATTCTTAGCTCTAGTCGATGAAGGAATATTTTTTATCCGTTTCACATATTCCGTTATCTCCGCATCTGGTTGTTGTGTAGCTGGTAATTCTTCAAACAACTTATTGATTAAACAATTACTATGCACCGAAGCATTTCTTATATCACGCACGCTACCCATTCAGCGTATATATCCCGTTTCGATTTTCTAAAGACCGCTTCATAATCCCCGCTCTGTATAATGTTCAAAACAGCATTCCAACCATAGGTTGTTTCTATGTACTCAATATAGGTATGTGCATATGTATACCCACGGCAATTTTAAAATGTCAACGGATTATTAGAACATGTTTCTTTATAGCTTTCTTTGCAAATATACCATATCCACCAATTGTATTCCATCTTCGTATATTGGATGATCGTAATTTTCTGTAAAAAAATGGGGAATGATACGCGAACGGACAAAACCACATTTTTCATAAAATGGTATTGTAAGTGGGCTATCTCCTGTTCCTACTTGCAGAATAGCATATTGTTCTCCGTATTTCTCAACAATAAAATCAATCAGGGCTTTTGCATATCCTTTCCCTTGATATTCCGGAGCAGTCGCAATATTTTTTATTTCAAGCACTCCATTTCCTTCATTGGTAACGACGCACTCGCATTTAATCCCATTATCATCTAACACATACATTCTGCCTTTATTAAGATAGCGATCTATCATATTTTCCTGCTCATCTGCCAATAAGAGCAACTCAAGATATTGTTTTTTACTTTCTGTGATTTCTATAATTTTCATCTTTTATCCTCATAAACGGGAAGTTATCAATCTGTTTCATCTTTTTTATATATTACGCCGTCCCATGCATAATATCCCGCGATATATTCATAATCAGGATATTCTTCTATCTCATATAATTTTCTCCCACTGTCAGATGTACAAATTACCACATTTGATATTTTATAATTTTCCAGTTTCGATGTTTGAGAATATCTTACTCCATTAAGATATATATAATCTCCTTTTTCAATTGCCTCATTTTTATAACTTTTATTGTGTGCAAAATAATATCGACCACAAATAAAAATAACAACAATTGTAAGTAAAATAATAATTAATGCTATTGATTTCTTTTTTTCTACCATCATTCTCATTAGCTTTCTCTTAACATTTCATAAAATTCCGATTTTCTCAATTCTCCAAACTGGAATTTGACGCTCTATTAATGCTATTAAACCCAATCAATAGCATTCTTTACAAGTTTGACAAATGGTTCACAGGTCAGATTTTGGGTAGTGTGTGCAGGAACGATACAGCAGATTTTTCCCTTGCCATAGGTGTGAATCCATACAGCAGGCTGAACGCCGTTCTTTGAAACGGTTTCTGCAAGAATCGTTGTATCAGCATTCGGAATCATTTTCATTACATAATGTTCGTCAAAATCAGGGAATGTGAATTTGCCAATGCCTTCAATAATCGGATGTTCTGCTATCGGTTTTACAGTAAGCGGACATTGTTCGGGATGAGTGATAAAGTTACTTCTTACAACATTTGTGAGGATTGCGTGATTTTCTGTGTAATCAGTAAGTGATGCGTGAAGCATAATCGTTCCCATACCATTCTGAATATCATTCAGAAATTTCTCCGTCCATTTTTCATCACACCAGATTGGAGTAGGAATCTGATCATTTTCAATAGGATCTTTGAAAGACAAAAACAAATCAAACTGCCCCTTGAAATAATCATTTGGATTCTTTGTGAATGTTACTTCATAATCTGCGTTAAACAGATAGTTCATCATAGGCTTGATGGAATCATCGTGATGCCAGTAATCGTGTACCAAAACAAATACTTTTTTACTCATAAGTTATACGTCCTTTCATCACCATTTTATGGCTACGTTTTTGTGAATTCTCGTTTTTTAGATGTGCGTTAAATTCCGATTTTATTGTCTCTATTATACCATAATGATACTATTATAAAAAAGCAAAAAGAGCTCCTTCGAGCTCTTTTGGGTCAGTTCTGCAAACTTGAAGTTATAAAATCACAGTCCAAAACAGGGCACATCTTTTAACTGCAATACTTTATTCGTGAATTTCCAATGGTAGATTGTCAGGGTCATAAAAGAATGTCATTCTTTTACCTGTGTAAATATCAAGTCTAATCGGCTCAGTTATGATGCCCCTTTTATTCAATTCCCTTACGGTATTATCGACCGAGTCTACAGCAAAGGCAAGATGCCGGAGACCGTAAGCTTCTGGATAACTGGGGCGCTTCGGACAATTTTTAATGATAAAAAGTTCTAATTCCATCTCATCGAGTTGAAGATCAATTTTGTAATCATCACGTTCTGGTCTGTAATTTTCTCGAATAATAGAAAAACCTAATAGATCCACATAAAAATGCTTTGATTGCTCATAGTTGCTCCCAATAATGGCAATATGATGAACTTTTTTCAAATTCATGGTGTATTTACCTCTTTCCTACTTTGTTTGAATACATGAAATATAATATCATAAGAACGCATCTAATCAAACTTAAATACATTAAGCCCTATTTCTTCATCATAAACTCTGTCAACTTTTCCATCAATGACCGTAATTACCATTTCACAGGTTGCACTCACGACAGCTCTGTTCAGATGCCCTCCAAACACTTCACCTTTCTCATTTCCGACACTCATATGAAGATGCGCATAATATTCTCCATAGAATCTTTTGACGTATACTTGCAAACCAAGCTGTCACTCATTGCCCGAGTGACAGCTTGGTTACTTGCTATCCCTGATACCTTATTCTTTCAACCAGCGTTTCCTTTTTCAGATTACTGCTTAAAACGCAGGAAAGTACAATCTGCAACAGACCGACCAAAAAAATCATAATAAAAATTGGTACGATTGGAACATGATAGATATTTATTCCAAATATTCCCATATGTTTTGCATAGGAAAAAAGTGCATAGCCGAGCGGCAGACCAATGATCAAAGCTACGCATATGGTGCCAACCGTAAAAATCAGTCCCTGTAACTGCAGGCATAAATTTAATTGTTTATTTGTCATGCCCACAGCCTGTAATACACCATATTCCTGCTTTTTTGTCGTAATATTCATGATCATGGTATTCGCCATATTCATAAACCCGATGAGTCCTACAATAGCCATAAACAGATAACAGCCAAGCTTCATCATGCTGCTTGCAAATTCGGCAGATTGTAACTGCGCATGATAAGTATCCATTTTTATATGCGAAGTATTAGAAATCAAAGTATTCAGACTTTGTTCTACAGATGCCACATCTTTTTTATCACAGTCCACCCACAGATAGCCATAGGCTGTTCCTCTCGGATTCATGGAACGATATACACCTTTCGGAATGACAAGATAAGTGTCCGCACTTACAAAAGATCCTGCAATCTTTCCCTGCTAGGTATAGGTTCCACTTCCATTCTCAAAGTCAAATGCAATGGATTCACCCGGAGCATATCCATCTTGTTCCATCCACGCCAACCAACCAAAGAAAATATCACCATTCTTTACCGCCTGATCATAGTCCATAGAGCCAATATCCCCTTCTTGGCGCATAAAATCAAAATCCTTTTTACTCACAATAGTAGCCGGAAATCTTGTTCCGTTCAGATTTACAGAGACAATCTCTCTCGTCATGACATCTGTTACTCCCGGAATGCTTTTGATTTCTTCAATCAGCGAATCATTCAATGGATCATCCGTCAGAATCGTATCCAGATTATTCTCCGGATATCTTTCATCATACTCAGCAGAATAGTCAAGCTGCAGTTCAAATTGTCCATAATTAACGGAAAGACGTGCTTCATGCTCCGTGTCAATATTCCCCACATAATTAGAGATAATCACAAACAATACGCAAGAAAAACCCATTGTGAGGATAGTACCAATAGTTCTTTTGGGATTACCCGTTACATTTGCCATTGCCATAGAAAACACGGTGACATTTTTTCTGCCATTTCGTTTTCCTTTTTTTTGTGTTTCTGCATTTTCTAAATACCGTGTTGCTTCGATAGGTGAAATCCGTGAAACAATTTTCATTGGTTTACGCAGTGCCAAAGCAACGGTAAGAAATGATACGAAAATACAGAGAAGCATAACAGGCAGGGAAAACAGAGGCACCTGCTGATTTTGAACACCCATAGAACCAGTTCCGGTTGATACAAGGTTCCCCTGTTCTACCAGCCAGTTAAAACCGCATTTTGCAATCAGAAAGCCAAAAAGCAATCCAACCGGTATTGAAAAAAATGTCAAAAAAATGCCCTCTCTGAAGATCAGTTGTTTCATCTGCTTTTTTGTCGCTCCCAGAGCCTTGATTTTTCCATACTCCTGTATCTTGTTGGCAATACCGACCTGAAAAATATTATAAATGACCACAACAGAGAAAAGTACAATTGCAAGAATCAAAACCCCGCATACCGCAATCGTTTCATAACTCGGCTGCAAGACCCATTGCAAATAGAGATCATTGACAATAACGTTTTTTTCTTCGATCCCACAAGCTGCTGCAATCTGCCTTATAACCGAATCAATATTATTCATAGATACATTTGCAGAATCATTTAAAGTAAAATAAATATTATACTGTCTGTCATTCTCTGCGACGTGCTCATCATAAAACTCCTGTGACCCGAAAGCAACATAAGATGCCTCGATGGTATACTCATCCCGGTCATATAGGATTCCGCTGACAACAAATTCTTCCGGCTTATATTCTGACCGCATCCCTGCACGGTAATCCAGTGTAACCGTATCTCCGACCTTTACATCATCATATCCCATTTCACTAAAAAATGCTCTTCCTGCGGCAATTTCCTGCGTTCCCCCCGGATACTTTCCTTCCTTTAACTCATATTCCTTATTATAGGGAAGCATTTTTCTTGCAGTCTCATCCATGCAGACAAAACCACCGTTTTCGTTGCCTTTAATTATGCCTTCTGTACACATAATTCCTATTGCATCTATTTCTGCACGGCGGCGTACGTCCTTTAACTGCAAGGCATCTGCTGCGACAAACAAACCATAATTGCTTCCATATGAGCCTGCCGCCTGACTTTTCTGTAAACGGATCATTCCATTTCCCACAGTACTGATAATCACAAGCAGCATCGTAGTCAGACATATGGACATCATAATCAGTATACTTCTTGTCTTGTTCTTTTTGTCATTGCTATATGCAATCCTGCTTATTGTCTTCATCTAAAATCCACCACCTGTCCGTCCTCAATCACCAGAATACGGTCAGCGACCTGTGCAATTTCGTCATCATGGGTAATCATTACAATTGTTTGTCCATATTTTTTTGCTGTCATCTTAAGCAGGGCGATTACCTCATCACTGGTCTTGGAATCAAGATTTCCTGTCGGCTCATCTGCAAATATAATTTCCGGACGATTCACCAGTGCTCTTGCAATTGCTACTCTCTGTTGCTGTCCTCCGGATAACTGATTTGGCAGATTGTAAATCCTCTTTTCAATTCCCAAAGTTGCAATGATATCATTTACATACGCTTCATCCACTTTTCTTCCATCCAGCCCCAGTGGCAGTACAATATTTTCCCAGACATTAACAGATGAAACCAGATTAAATGCCTGAAAAACAAATCCGATTTTTCTTCTGCGGAAAACAGCAAGGGCATCTTCATTCATCCTGTATAGATCTTTCCCTGCTAAAGTAACACTGCCTTTTGTCGGGGTATCAAGCCCTCCTAGCATATGAAGTAATGTACTTTTACCGGAACCTGACTTTCCAACAATTGCGACAAATTCCCCCTGCTCAATCTGAATGTCCACCTGATTGACCGCCTTGACCTGATTCTCACCTGCGCCATAAAACTTACAAAGCTGCTTGGTTTCTAATATCACACTCATGTGTTGCCTCCTTTTCAATTCTGTAAAGCGTACCTTTTCAACCTACATCCTAATTGTATCAGGACAATCTTTCATTTCACTTTCAAAAAACGAGCAGAACTCTTACAGAATTGTAAGGGTTCTGCTCACTTAAAATTTAACCAACATATGGTAATTGAATCACAAACGTGCTTCCTTTTTTCTTTTTGCCGGAGGTTACCGTAATCGTACCTGCGTGTTTTTCGATAATTTCTCTCGATAGAAAAAGTCCGATTCCTGTACCACTCTTTTCCATAACCTCCTTGGAACTTCCTCTGTAAAATCGTTGAAAAATTTTATGATACTCATTCTGCGGAATACCAATTCCCTGATCCTCAATTTCCATTCTTACAAGATCGTTTCTTTTTTGTAACCGGATAAATATTTTTGAACCACCCGGACTGTACTTGACCGCATTATCCAGAACGTTGATCACAGCTTCACCAAGCCACCTTTTATCCTGCATAATCGTGCATGTTTCCAGCTCTTTCTCATAGTCAAAAACGAATTCAATTTCTTTCTCATCCGCTTTAGGATAAGTGCGGTTCACAGCAGATATGACAGTATCCATAAGCGGAAGTTTTTTCTTATTAATCTGAATCAGTCCAGTTTCCATCTTGGATATTTCAAGAAGCGATTGCAATAATGTCTCCAGTCCATCCAGAGCACTCCGACAACGGATACGAAACTCCTCCTGTTCTGTAGCACTTAAGTCATTCTGCATCAGCACACTAAAACATGTATCCAAAGCTGCAACCGGTGTCTTTAACTGGTGAGAAATATCAGAAACCATTTCTTTCGTGTTCTCCTTTTCTGCCCTTGCTTCTTCCTTTATCAACTGAATATGATGTCCGATTGCTTCAAGCTGGTCATTCAATTTTTCCAGTTCTACATAATTTTCCGTTTTCAGTAAATCATCAAATTTATTTTCACGGAATCTGATCAGAATTTCTTCCAACTGGTCTAAAATTTTCTGATGACACGCATCTTCTTTTTTCTTCCAATAAAGTAAAAAAGTCAAAAGAAGCACGCATATCACAGTGCTTACAGCACCGGTCACCATAACCTGATGCCGGAATTGCAAATAAAATGCACTCCCTTTATTTCCCCAGTATCCATATTGCTCCAATAATTGCCTTCCCCGTTCATTGGTTTCAATATCTTTATCCTTAAGCAATTCCGAAACAGCATCCAGCCCGGAAAATTCTTCCTTTGCAGCAATGTCTGTCATAAGATTCATTTTATATTTATAATCTTCATAAAACACATACGTGGTAACGCAATTTAATATTGCAAACAATATTATGACAGACAATACCAAGGAGAGCACTACTGTAATCTTCTTGCGATATCTCTTTGTCACTGCCTTACCTCCTGATTCCATATATACCCAAGACCTCTGATATTCTTTATATAGACCGATGCAGCCGGATTGTCTTCGATTTTCTCACGGAGTCTTCTGATATTGACAGCGATTGTATTTTCATCCACAAAATCCCCTTCCAGATCAAACACATTTTCCAATATTTGTGTTTTTGAAAGAATCTTTTTCGGATTCTGAAGAAAAAAAGTCAGCATTTTCAACTCCGTTTTTGTCAGACTGATTTCACGATTCTTTATCAGGACTTTCATTTCTCCTGCGATAAATACGATATCTCCCGAAATCATCTTTCCGGCTTCCGTTTTCTCCTGTCTTCGACGGAAATGTGCTTCTATTTTCAAAAGAAGTACCGAAAGACTAAACGGCTTTGTAATATAATCATCTGCCCCTGCTTCATATCCCATAACCTGATCCATCTCCTGATCCAGTGCTGTAAGACAAATAATGTATGTATTATAATTGCATCTCATCCACCTTACAAATTCCAGTCCATTCCCATCCGGAAGATTCACATCACAAATGATAACATCCACATTATTATCACTTGCAATTCTTTTCGCTTTTTTCACTGATTCTGCCGAAAAAACCTCATATCCGGATTTTTTCAATGAGAATGCAATTCCACGATTTAAATTTTCATCATCTTCAACCACGAGTATACCTGGCATAGCATATGCACCTCTCTTTATTAACTATATATATTTAATATCAGAGTAGATATTGTTTTTATAACATCACAGTATTGGATATTTTCCACGAAACAATTTTAACTGTTATATTTTATTATCAAATATCTCTCAAGCCTTTGAAAATACTAAGTTTATCGCAGGTGAGCTTTCCCTTATGTTATATCTTCCCATACTGATTTACGAACTCTGATAAGGGAAAATACAAGGGAAAGAAAATCCTATAAAAACAGTATAACACAAAATAAAAACGACATGGTGAACTGATTGAAATGCTTCTATATTTTTATTAATTTAAAGGTGACACAACATGAATACCATTTACGCAGAATACAACATGTACCACAACAGCATTGACATTTATACATCTGCCGGATATATGTTACTCTATATCTTGATGGAACTATGCAGATGTGGGTGGATGCTGAAGATTCCTTGAAAATTTGATAATTTAACATCAAAAATGAGTTGTTCATGCCTGGGACAGTCTTCGGGTTGCTTTTACATAGTTTCCACTTTCAAAAAATAAAAAAATTTGTGTTTTTGAAAGTGACATCTTGCATATACTATTAGCAGACAGTATACTAAGTACAACGAGGCGGTTTCGAGAAATGAAAAAAATTCAATTTTTGAAAGTGGGTGACTATATGAAGACAATCACGAGAGCAAAATATCTCGATAGAATCATTGAACTGAATGGCACTCCTGACATCAAGATCATCACTGGTATTCGTCGATCTGGTAAGTCCAAACTAATGCAGGCGTATATTACGTATCTGAAGAGCAACTTTGAAAACATCAATATTATCTTCATTGACTTCATGGATTTAGCATATGAAGAAATCAGGGAATACCATGCCTTACACGCCTATGTGGAAGAACATTATCAGAAAGATAAAACGAACTACCTGTTTGTAGACGAGGTTCAGATGTGTCCCAAGTTTGAGCTGGCAATCAATAGCCTGTACTCTAAGGGAAAATACGACATCTATGTAACAGGCTCTAATGCTTTCCTGTTGAGTGCAGATCTGGCAACGCTGTTTACCGGACGCTATATCGAAATTCATGTGTTTCCTTTCAGTTTCCAGGAATATTGCCAATTTTATGATGATATTAATGACAAAGATAAGCTCTTCGATGAGTACGCTATCAAGGGCGGTTTAGCAGGTTCCTATGCTTATAGAACCGAAAAAGACAGAACAAACTATATCAAAGAGGTCTACGAAACTATTGTTACAAGGGATTTGGTACAGAAATATGCTCTCCCTGACACTTTAGTTTTACAACATCTGAGCGAATTCCTTATGGATAATATCAGCAACCTGACTTCTCCTAATAAGGTCAGTCAGCTACTAACAGCAAATGAGACTCCAACCAATCATGTAACCATCGGCAAGTACATTAAATATTTGTGCAATGCTTTTGTATTTTATGATATTAAGAGATACGATATCCGAGGTAAGAAATACCTTGAAAGCTCTGAAAAGTTCTATTTGTGTGACAGCGGTATTCGATATGCAATACTCGGAAGCAGAAATATAGATTATGGCAGAGTATATGAAAACATCGTTTGCATCGAGCTTCTTCGCCGTGGATATGATGTTTATGTTGGCAAGCTCTATCAAAAGGAAATCGACTTTGTTGCTCAGAAAGGTAGCGAGAAGTTTTATATTCAGGTCAGCGACAACATTTCCATGCAGGAAACATTTGAGAGAGAATGCTCTCCTCTGCTTCAGATTCGAGATGCTTATCCGAAAATGATTATTGCCAGAACCAAACATCCTCAATATAGCTATGAAGGAATTGAAATTCACGATATAGCCGATTGGTTACTACAAGAATAAGCAGAGCAAAATATCTCCGTCATTCTCTTTTGAAATGATGGAGACATTTTTATTATGACGGAGATTGTAGAGCAGAAAATTGTATTAGGTAACAAAAATCCTTATGTTTTATAACCCGGAATTTATTTGCTTTTCTTCTCTTTGCTGCGTCTCACTAACGCGATAAATAGTTCAACGCATCTAATCAAACTTAAATACATTAAGCCCTGTTTCTTCATCATAAACTCTGTCAACTTTTCCATCAATGACCGTAATTACCATCTCACAGGTTGCACTCACGACAGCTCTGTTCAGATGCCCTCCAAACGCTTCACCTTTCTCATTTCCGACACTCATATGAAGATGCGCATAATATTCTCCATCTTCAACAGTCATACATGGAGCATACTCCTACAACTTAAAACTTACTGCACTTTTTCACTAAGTTTTAATTCCCTATAGTTGCATATCAAACTCCGAAAAAATAAAGACGACCAGTCTTATCATAAAACCAATCATCTTTATTTATTCGTATATTGTATTTTGTATCTCATCCTTTGGACAAAATCGAATCATTTCTACGTTCTCTCTAAACCGGAAGTTTACGGTCTACCACTATTAGTTCATAAAAATATGCATCAGAAATCCGATTAATACACAAACAACAAATGTTATCAGTGCACTACCTATAACTAAAAAAATCTTCTGATATGGGCGTTTACCTATTTCTCTCTGCTTTTGTATATCATCCAATAGTTTCCCCTCAGAAAATGCAACAATTTCTTTATAGGTTTGAACATCATTATCTTTTTTTACCTTTTCAACCTGAAAGGCAAAGTACATAGAGAGTGCCCAAATGATTCCCCAAGGGATGAATGCCCAAACGCCAAGCCACATAAATAGCGGAACTGCCGAAACTACAGTGACAATCAGCATTATAGTGTAGATTTTTCCATAGCGGTTCATTTTTACAATTTCTTCTTTTTGAATTACATCTTTCATAACTTCAATATCTCCTTTGATTAGATTATCAAGAGAAATTTGAAAGATTTCACTCAGTAATACCAAACTATTCACATCTGGATAGCTTTTATCATTTTCCCAATTTGAGATTGTTTGTCTTGAAACATAAACTCGATCGGCTAACTTCTCTTGGGATAATTGTACTTCCTGACGATGTTTTTTTATTTGTTTTCCGAGTTCCATCTCTTCACCTCCTAGTATACTCATACTAATCAAAAAGTCATATTTTCGCTATCAAAGGACATTGACATCAAGGTTTTTAGCGTGTCAAAAGTCTTTTACATTCCAGGTCGGCGATATAGCAAGTTCTTTGTCCTTACTTTTCAGATTCACAACCCCCTATAAAAACGCCAATATTCTCTCCACTACAAACACTGTCACACAGGCGGCAGCCGCTACAACTACCAGCCCTTTTTCACGGATACCAAAGATAACCGCTACGACAAATCCTGCGATCGCACTGATAACACTTTCCGTACTGTAGAAAATCGCCGGAAGGGTAAGTGCCGTTAGGCAGGCATATGGCACATAGTATAAAAACGAACTTAAAAACCGATTCTCTATCTTTTTTCTGAATAACACCAATGGCACTGCACGGATCAGATATGTGACAACCGCCATTGCGATAATATATGTATATACACTCATCTCTATTCTTCTCCTTTTTTCTTAACCGGCGCAACGATCGCACCAATTGCTGCTGCCGCTACTGTACATATAACGATCGATATTCCGGTCGAGATAAAGTGGAATATCGGAACATAATATAAAAGGATACTGAACAAAGCTGCCACGCATACCACAAATAACACAGATTTTGACTTCTTGGCAACCGGAACAACGATCGCCACGAACATGCCATAAAGTGCAAGACTGAGTGCGCTGCACACAGACTTTGGAAGCAGCCCGCTGGCTACTGCTCCGGCAAATGTACCACCGCCCCATCCAAGGATCGGAAGGATCTGAAGTCCTAACATATACGGAAAGGTCACTTCTTTGAAATATCCCATTGCAACTGCAAAGATCTCATCTGTATTTGCAAATGCGATGATCAGACGCTTCCAGATGCCTACATCGTCAGCTAACTTCTGCGTAAGTGAAAGACTCATCAGACCATATCTCAGATTGATGATAAGCTGGGTGAGGATCACCTCAAGGATCGTTCCCCCGGCAATGATGATCTGAAGTCCGGCAAACTGACCGGCACTTGTAACATTTGTAACGCTGGTAAGAACTGCCTGAAAGACACTGAGTCCGCCTTTGATCGCAAGAATACCAAAACTAAAACTAACTGCAAAATACCCCAGGGCAATCGGAATTCCATCCTTCAGCCCATTTTTAAATTCATTCATTTGTACTACTTACTCCATATTACTTTTTTTCATAATCAACCTGCATCAGGCACAAGCCCTGTGGTGGTGCGGTCGGCCCTGCGAGCTGTCTGCACCGGCCTGTAAGCACCTCTTCCATGTACGCCGGTTCCATTCTGCCTGCCCCGACCTCTACCAGAGTACCGGTCAGGATACGAACCATATTCTGTAAGAATCCGGCTCCATAAAAATCAAGGATCACATAATCGCCATCTTCCTTAATATCGATCGCAAATAACTTCCGAACCGTCGATTTCTTCATCTGCTTATTGCCACAGAAGCTCTTGAAATCATGTTCGCCGACCAGATAAGCTGCTGCCTTTCGCATCCGTTCACAGTCGATCGTCTCACCCTCATCCAGAGTCCAGACATATTTCCGGTCAAATACCGGCTTCAGCCTGCCACGATAGATCGTGTAACGGTAATGCTTGCCCTTTGCATTAAATCTTGCATGAAAGCGTTCTGCTGCCGGAGTAACCTCCAAAATGCAGATATCATCCGGCAGATAATGATTCATATAATCCCGGATCTCCTCTGGTGTCTTATCTGTCGGAACCGGGCCGCTTGCGACCATTGCCCTTGCATGCACACCTGCATCGGTTCTTCCCGCTCCGTTGATCCGTACTTCTTCGCCTGCCATCAGGGAAAGCACTGATTCGATCTTTCCTTGTATGGTCACAACGTCTTTTTTATGTTCCCACCCATGATATCTCGTCCCATCATAGGCGATCAGAAATCTGTAATTCTGCATAATCATTTCCTTTTCTACATAGCTTTCATTTTCTCTATGACGATTGTCTTCCGCACTTCTTTTATCTTGCATATATTTCTACACGGCATTTATATCCTTGATCGTGCCATTCTCATAATCTCTCGCATTGTCCAGTGTGGTACGGCTGATCGCTTCCAGTGCTTCTTCCGTCAGAAAGCCCTGATGGGAGGTTACGATGACATTCGGGAACGACAGCAGTCTTGCCGTGATCGAGGATTCCAGAATATCATCCTCACGATTCTCAAATACATTATTTGTTTCTTCCTCATACACATCCAGACCGATACCAAAGAATTTCTTATTTCGATTTCCCGTGATCAGATCCTCCGTCTTGATCAGTGCGCCTCTCGATGTATTTACAAGGATCACATTATCCTTCATCTTATTGATCGTCTCTGTGCAGATCATATGGTACGAATCATCTGTCAGCGGACAGTGAAGGGAGATCAAATCACTGGTCGATAACAGCGTATCCAGATCCACATACTCTACAAAATCCAGGGATGGATTCCGGTACATATCATATGCCAGAACCTTCATGCCAAATCCATGACAGATCCGGCACATAGCCGCTCCGATCTTACCGGTTCCGATGATACCCGCGGTCTTGTCATAGAAGTTCATACCCGTAAGACCTACCAAACTGAAATTATTCTCACGAACCTTGATATAGCTCTTATGGATTCTTCTGGTAACCGCAAGTGCCAGTGCCATCGCATGCTCTGCAACCGCCTCCGGTGAATAACCCGGAACACGGAGCACCGTGATACCACAACGGTTTGCTGCATCCAGATCCACATTATTGAATCCGGCACAGCGCATTAACACTAATTTTACACCATTTGCAGCCAGACACTCAACTACTTTTTCACTGACATCAGAACTTACAAATGCACAGATCGCATCATATCCTTTTGCAAGAGCTGCTGTTCTCGGTGAAAGATCTGCTTCTAAGAACTCTACCTCCAGATCTGAATATTCCGGTAATATCTTTTCAAATGAATCTCTGTCATATTTCTTCGTATCATAAAATAAAATCTTCATATTCCATATCCTCCTATCATATCCTGCCACCAGGCATCTGTAAAAGCATCGTATACTGCTATAACTTCGCTTGTTTTCGGTATGCCTGTATAATTCTATATTTCTGCAACTATTATTTACATTTCATTGCCATTTTATCACAAGAAGCTGTTGTTTACACAAAAATAAATAACAAATACTATTTTCTTACCTTAAAATTTATTCCATGTTTATGTAGGCCTATAAAGTATCCGATTCATAAAAAGAGAGATCATGGCGCTTCCAGATCTGCAAATCCATATCTGTGTCTCCATGATCTCCCTTATATACTTTACAATCTCTTACTGCTGAGTTGTGGTTGCTTCCGTACTTGCACTTTCTGTTACTTCTTCCGTAGCTGTACTTTCTGTCGTTGTCTCCGACTTGTTCTCAGTCGTTGTTTTTTCTGTTTTCTGCTTTTTTGCATCAGATGTATCTGACTGTTTGCTGTCAGCTTTCTTCGACTTCTTGTGTTTCTTATCGGAAGACTTCTTATCTGTCTTCATAAACTGCTTATATTCCTTATAAGACTTATTCCAGCCCTTATACTCCGGATCTTTCTTCTTATTCGTAAATGTATAGTTCTCTGAAATATACTTACCGATCTCTCTTGTTACCTTCTTAGCTCCATAACAGTTCAGATGTCTTCCGCCATCTCTGGTATCCTTCTTCCAGTTGATCGCATTCTTACCCTCTGTGGTATTCAGATCAACAAATGGAATGCCAAGCTCCTTGGCATACTTTGTCATGCCATTGTGCTTCTTATAATTCCATGAATTAGCTGTCGGCATCTCGACAAACATCACATCGATATCATTTTCTTCACAGAGATCAAGGAACATCTTAAGGAAGAACCTGGATGACTTCGGTACCGATTCGACATCGGCAGTCTTTACCATCATGTCTTCACCCGTATATGGTACAACCGTTTTACTTAAGTACTGTCCTCTGCTTGAAGAACGATATGTGTAGTTCTTTGCTTTAAAACTATCACCCAGCACAAAGCCTTTCCATCTGTCATGATACTTCATGATCGGAATATATTTGTAGATCAGAGATTTCACATTTCCTTCTACTCTGGATACCTGTGTCTTACCCTGCCATAAAAGGTCAACATCCAAAATGATCAGCTTCGGCTTCTGACATGTCAGAAGCTCCTCTAATATATTAACGGTCTCGGCAATATTCTGTGCGCCTTCCGCAACAACATAGGAAGGAATACCATATTTCTTCCACATCAGCATCGGTGAATATGCACTGTAGGCATTACTGTTTCCCATAACGACCAGATCGATGGAATTCTTTGGTTCTCCATAGAAGCCCCTGGCATTTGGATTTGATAAGCCGCCTTCCGGATCACTCGTTTTCGGATAAAGCATGACGGAGCCGAGTGCCATAAAGCCACAGAAGATCAGCATAAACACGATAACTTTTATAATGTTTTTTACTCTTTCTTTTTTCATGTCTCTCACCATCTATCCTAAAATTGTGCATATATGAATCCGGCTACTTCATAACCGCTTCCATATGCGCCCAGAATGATCACAGAAAAGATCAGTCCATAATATAATACCCAACGAAGAACGATATTCTTTGTTGCTATCTCCTCACGGATATGATGTCCCTTCTCCTGATATAAACCTACCAGCAGTAATACCAGTGCACCAAATGCAAGTAACAGGAAATCATAGACATCAAGCTTTACTTCAAACAGATCTCCGCTTGTAAGCACTGAAAATGTGAAATTATGGAACATCGATACGAGCATCTGTCCAAAGATCTTAAGGTCATCCGCACGGAACATCAGCATACCGATATTTACGAAAATAAATGTTCTTACTACCTGAAGTGCCTTATAAATCTTGCCCTCCCGGTTCACATGCATCTTCTCATACAGCTTCTTAAATAACGGTTCTGTCAGAAGTCCAAGTATCATAATGAGACAGTAGTAAATACCGTACATAACATACTTCCAGCTGGCTCCATGCCAGATACCGGTTCCGAACCACACCGCGAGCATCGCGATAGAGGTCGGGATCAGAGTTGCAAAAAATGCATTGAACTTCTCTCTTGTCTTCTTACTGAGCTTCATAAATGCCTTGGACAATGAGATGGAATAGAATACATAATCTTTAAACCATGCACCAAGTGTCATATGCCATCTTCTCCAGAATTCACTGACTGTCTTTGACATAAATGGTCTTGCAAAGTTCTCAGACATCTGAATACCAAACATCTGAGCACTACCTCTTACGATATCCATACAGCCGGAGAATTCTGCATATAACTGCAAGGTATATAACAGCATTCCGACAACTACATATAAGCCATCATACTGATCATGGAAATTGAAGATCTGGTTTACATACATATTTGCGCGATCTGCTATAACGATCTTCTTAAACAGACCCCATAAAACAAGCTGCAAGCCCTGAGTCATATTATTATAGTTGAACTCGTGACCTTCATAAACCTGATCACCCAGCAGGTCAAATCGCCCGATTGGACCTTCCACGATATGTGGGAAGAAAATCAGGAACAGATTCACCTTCCAGAAATTATCGGATGCTCTGTATTTTCCTCTGTAAACATCAACGATATAACTGATCGCCGACAATGTATAGAACGAGATACCAAGCGGCAGCATCATATTCTGCATTGGATTCGTCTTATTAATACGGAGCAGACTTAATATATCACAGAAAACCTGTCCAAAGAATACTGAATATTTCAGATATACAAGAATACCAAGGTTCAACAGAACGATTGAAACGCACACACATTTCTTCTGCCATCCGATGATCGCTTTATATTCCTTCTTATTTTCTTTTGGCAGTACCTTCTTTGCCATACTGAAGCCATCATCGATCTTATTCAGCAGTCGTCCGCCGAAATAGATGGATAACGATGAAAACAATATAAACACAACATATTTACCTGAATTAATGAAATAAAACAGGTAACTGAATATCAACAGGACCTTCCATTTATGCTTTAACGGCACAACGGAATAGAAAAAGAATGATCCCATCAATATAAATCCTAAATAAGCTATCGATGTATATGACATTATTTTACTCCCTAGTCGTCACTTAATCTCTGGATCATATCATAGATCGTCTGAACTGTTTTGAAGTTCTCAGGTACGATATCTACAGGTGTGATCTCGATGTCAAATGCATCGTTAAGCTCAAGCACCAGTGTTACCATTGTAATAGAATCCAGTATACCATGACCAACCAGATCTGTATCATTTGCAAAATCAACTCCGGGCTTTACTTCATTTAAAATCTCTAATAATTCTTCCATTTCTTTGTCCTCACTTTTTTATAATTTATAATTATTTTTCAGCCACTTACGATCAATCTTTCCATTTTGATTATGTGGCATACTTTTCACTCTTACAAACTGGTTCGGTTCCATATAATGCGGAACCTTCTTCTTGAACTCTCCAAGCAGGAATGCGTCATCCAGTTTCTTTCCTTCATATATAAATACGATCTTGTCTTCTGCATCATCATAGATACATGCGTAACTTCTGATACCCTCGATCGCACCGGCAGCCGCCTCGATCTCACCAAGCTCGATACGATAGCCCATATGCTTGATCTGATAATCTTTTCTTGAGATATAGACCAGTTCTCCATATTTATTATATTTGACAAGATCTCCGGTCTTATAGATCAGCTCCGGATAATTCGGATTCAACGGATTCTGAACAAATGCTTCCTTTGTCTTTTCTGCATTTCCATAATATCCAAGAGCGACAAATGAACCTCTGGCATATAATTCTCCTTCTGCACTGAAGCCTGTCTCAGGATTGATCTCCGGTGAAACCACCTTGCCATCTTCACCAAGTACAAATACATCACAGTTGTTACATGCATTTCCCATTGGAAGCGGCTCATCATCACGGAACTTTCTGTTTACCACATAATAAGTACAGATATCCGTCGTCTCTGTCGGGCCAAACAGATTGGCATACATGGCATCCGGCAGATTCTCGATCCAGTAATTTAATGGCCTGGTCGGCATAACCTCACCGGCAAATAATACTTTTTTCAACTCCGGAAGCTCAGCATACCGGAACATCTTATAGTTTGCAATGATCGAAAGTGCCGACGGAACCCAGTAGATCGTATTGACCTTTTTCTCATTCAGAAACTCCATAAGCTTGATTGGGAACGAGAAATAAGCTTTTGGTATTATATACAATGTTGCACCATTTTTCAATGTGCTATATAAATCCGAGACTGACATACTGAAATAAAACGGCGTCTGATTACCAAATATTGTCGTCTCGTTAATATCAAATGCTTCCGTATACCATGTAATATAGGAAAGGATATTCGCATGTGATATAACAGCCCCCTTCGGAACACCTGTTGAACCTGAGGTAAATAATGCATATACCGGATCTGTATCGATCATATGTGCTCTGACATCTGCAAGGCAGCTCTGATCTATGGTCTGATCCATCTCATCCACATTAAAGAGTTTAAGTCCATATCCCTGACCATCCTCTGTCTCAACCTGTAACTCTGCAGCCTTATCCAGATGCTTGCTGTCTGTTACAGCAGCTTCCGGCTGCAATGCCTTTAAGATCTTATTCACTCTGTCTACCGGCATTTCTGCATCTATAACCACATAAAAGTTCCCACTGTACACAACTCCCATAAAAGCCGCAACGCTCTTCGGTTCCTTATCAAGAAGTACGACAACCGGACGGTTCTTACATCCGCCAAGTCCCTGATACAACCATGCACCAATCTGTTTTGCTGTCTGTTCCAGTTCCTTATAAGTCAAACCGCCGTTTATATCGGCTACAGACAACTTATCCGGATACTTTTCTGCTGATCTTTCAATAAATTCCAGTACATTCTTCATAGACATCTGTTCCAGAGTATCTCTGGACCTCCTTTACTTTACAATTACAAATATCAGCCTGACTGTATATCTGTCTTTTTTCTCATTTGCTGAAAACTCTATTTCCATTTCCTGTGCGATCTTCTCACAGGTTTTGAGTCCAATTCTGGTACTTTCAGCTTCATTTCTGTTTTTATTTATATAATTACTGATCACCAGCTCTACCTTCGATTCGGTTGTGTGATATGTGATATCTACCGGCTTGCTGTAATCAGAATATTTTCTTATATTTATAAATATATTATCAAACAATCGTTTCAGATATGGGGCATCGATCTTTATCAGCGGTGAATTGTCCTCTGTTGTGATCCGGAAAGTGATTCCCTTTTCTTCAAGCAGGCACATATATTCTCCGATCATCTGCTGGAAAAACTCCTTTGCATGATAAACTTCCATTTTCAGTTCATCGGTATGCCCGGAATAAACGAAGAAATATCGGAACAGCTTGTCTGACAGATCTTTCAACTGTCCTGCTTTGGCAACGCATATATCAACATACTGTTTGTACTCTTCGTCAGATTCAAATTCCCCTGTCTCAAGCAGATCCAGATATCCGCTTAACACCGTAAGCGGTGTCCGGATATCATGCGCCATCGCTGTGACCAGATCCCGGTTCGCCTGCCATGCTTCTTTTTCCTTACTCATCTGATCAATGATCGAATTTCTCATGCTGTCTATATTCTCAGCAAGTGTCAGGATCTCGTCATGTCCCGACTTCGTAATCGTCGCATTGATATCTGTTTTCTTGATCTTTGACACCTCATGTGTCAATCTCTTTACACGCCTTACTACCCGGCCGTTATAGAGCATAACCAACAACATAAATATAAATGAACATACCAAAAAGCCTATCGTCACCCATATGTAATAGACCTTTTTCTCAGAATAATCTACGATGCAGACATCATATAATCCATCTTCAAAACGAACCGAATAGAATGCATAACTGCCATACTGGGATGCAAAGTCTTCCACATCCGAAGCATTGGACGGAATCGTCTCTGTATAATCCGTCTCCGTAGAGGACGTATCATCGAAGATACTCCGATCTGATCGTTCTTCCTGTTTTTTTGACTCTGCTTTCTTCCGATAAATCTCAAGCAAATGTTTGCTTTTGATGTTATTCAGCATCTGCCTTTTGTCTTCTTCAGACTCTGCAAGCTTTCTGCCTTTCTGATTCCCATTGGATATTTTATTAAAAAAACGTTCCACCATGGTTCGTCTTTTTTGCTTTGTTGAATCATATATTACATTCTCATTCTGGTAAACCAGAAGATATACACTTCCCTCTTCCCGCTGCCAACTGAGAATAGCATTCATATCTGTGGATTTAACTTTATTCTTACTGACATAATCAGAGAAACGGTCAATCTTTTCTTCCGTTCTCCGTGCTACAGTTGCCTCGTTCAGATATTTCTTATCAATCACATATACGGTTGTCTTCAGCCAGATAAAGAACAATACGACCGCAAGCAACAGGCTTCCTGCTATTACAAGAATCAGCTTTGTATTTAATGTAAGCCTTTTTTCTGCATCTTTTTCAAATCTTTTCTGTTCTGCTCTGTCCTTCATACCGCATACTTTCTACCGGCTGTTAATCCACCTGATAGCCCTTTCCATATATGGTTCTGATGATTTCCGGTTGTGCCGGATTATCCTCGATCTTCTGCCGAAGTCTTAATACATGTACCATAACCGTATTTGATGAGGACGGAAGATATTTTTCCTGCCAGATGTTCTCATATAATTCATCCAGATTCCAGGATCTTCCACGATTCTTCACAAGGAAAAACAGCAATGCAAATTCTTTATCCGTCAGATGGATAACTTCATTGTCTTTCGTCACAACACGTTTATACGGATCGATCGATATTGCTCCGACTCGGAGAATACCGTCATTGTTATCCTCTCTTCCTTTATATATATTATACCGACGGATAAGTGCTTTCACCTTTCGAACCAGTTCACTCTGTTCAAATGGCTTGCTTAAGAAATCATCTCCACCTGTATCATATGCCTCATTCTTATCCGGCTCCTGCGTCTTGGCTGTTAAAAACAGCACAGGAACAGATGAAAATTCTCGAATGGCAGAGCAACTCTCAGTTCCTGACATTTCAGGCATCATAATATCCATAATGATCAGATCGATATCGGAATTCTCTCTCACCAGATCAATCGCCTGTTTTCCGTTTTCGGCTTCCAGGATCTGATATCCCTGTCTCTTCAGATAGATTCCAACCAGCTTTCTTATATCCTTTTCATCATCAACGATCAGTATCTTCTCTGCATTTTCAGGCTGCATAGCACCTTTTATCTTTTCATCTATTCTTTTGTCATTGTCTAAAATCATAACCATATCCTCTCTTTTTCCAATATGTCCTGATTTTAATTTTCAATAACCATCCACACATTATAGCATTTGCATCTATAATTCAAGTATGCGTCAGGTGTTGTTAAGATTTGTTAAGTCAGGTTATATCAAAAAATTACATCCATTTTGTATCCAAATTTTTAAGATTCTTAAGTTTTTTGTTTAAGCTATCTAAAAAATCCATTCAAAGACGATTCCGTAAAGCTCCCTCAGATAATAAGTTGGCAGTAACCACCACGCTGTTTTCCCGCACACCGCCGATGGTGTTATACCTGTATGTTCTGCAATAACAGATGCCCGGTATTCATGAAATTCATTTGTTACAATAATGACCCGGAAATCCAGATGTTCCTCTTCCATGATCTTCTTTGAGTACAGAAGATTCTCTCTGGTCGAAGTTGACCGTTCTTCCTTATATAAACGTTCTTTTGCAATTCCCTTTTCTGTCAGATACCGGTACATGCACTCCGCTTCACTGATATTCTCACCTTTTCCCTGTCCTCCGGACAGAATACCCACAACCTCTTCATGTGTATTCAGATAATCATACGCTGCATCTAAGCGTTCCGTCAACATCAGGCTTGGTCGGTCGCCATTTACACCACAGCCAAGCACGATCATGACAGTTTCATCCTTCGGTGCTGTCTTCGATGCCCGTACCATGCATATCGTTCCTGCTGCCGCAAATCCAACTGCAACTAATACAATCAGCAAAACGATCCCGCATATTACTTTTCCGGTAGTCCGGGTCAGCCATTTTTTCACCCGGCAATTCACCCTGTGGAACCATGCCGCATATAAGATCAGGCAGATACCAAGAACAACTCCCGTAAGATTTCCTATGTTTTTAATCCCCTTCGTAACAAATGGATACAGAAATATGAATACTCCTGCAAATCCTGCTATGAATAATACTATTCTAAGCCACAATTTCTTCAATTTTCCCTACATACCTCCCGTCTTTTTACATAATTCTCCTTTTTCCAGAGTTTACTCCATGTTTATAGCATCCAAATGCATCAAAATGCCATCATCTCTATTGCAGAGGCGTTAAGATTTGTTTAAAGGCAGTCCCTCCGACTGGCAATTGGTATGGTTATCATGACTTGTTCCGTTTTCTGTTCGATGCACATGGCTGATTCGCTCATGCTCCTGCGCAAACTCGTCCTACGGACTCAGACATGCGCCCGCATTCGCTGCCAATGTGCATCTCACGACGAAATACTCACAATGTCATGGATAACCATACCAATTGCCAGTCAGAGGGGATACCAGATAATAATTTGCCTCACAACATCATGAATATCCATACCGCTAGGAACCAGAGGGGAATATAAAAATAACCGCTATGGTAAGACAGCGTCTAGGGATTGACCCTAGGGATTGTCTCGCCACAGCGGTTGTTTGTGCGATTCATATATATAAGGATTGTTGTTTTGTTTATGTTAAGATTTCTTTAGTGGTTCAGACATTCTTTGATGGATGCTTCAAAAATATCAAGACCGGCTGCAAGCTGCTCATCTGTCATGACAAGCGGTGCAAGGAAACGGATTACATTGTTGTAAGTTCCTGCGCCTTCTACTAACAGACCTTTCTTCGCACAAGTCTGGATCAGGTCAGATGTAAATGCTGCATCCGGTTCTTTTGTTTCCTGATCTTTTACGAATTCGATACCGATCATACCGCCAAGTCCTCTGACATCACCGATAACCGGATATTTCTTCTGCATTTCCAGATAACGCTCTGTCACTTTTTTACCGATCTCACAGGAACGCTCTGCCAGATGATCTCTCTCCATAATCTCGATCGTCTTTAAGGATGCGGCACATGCCAGTGGATTTCCACAATAGGTTCCACCGATCGTTCCTGCCGGAACTGCATCCATAACCTCAGTTCTTGCAATAATTGCCGACAATGGAACACCTGCTGCAATGGATTTTGCTGTTGCGATGATATCAGGCTCTACACCTGCCTCCTGCCAGTAAACAGAAGCAAACATACGACCGGTTCTGCAGAAACCGCTCTGTACCTCATCTGCGATCAGCAGGATACCATTTTCATCACAGATCTTACGAACTGCTTTTACCCATTCGATCGGAGCAGGAATGAAACCACCTTCGCCCTGAAGCGGCTCAACAACGATCGCTGCGATCGTGTCTGCTGCTGCACACTGTTCAAATACATCGTAGATAGATTTGATATAGTAATCAACTGCCTTATCCTCAGGCATTCCTTCCGGATTTCTATAATAATATGGGAACTGTGCACGGAACACGCCGGCTGCTAACGGTCCCATATCCTTTGCATATGCTTTCTTGGATGTCATTGCCATTGTAAAATGTGTTCTTCCATGGAATGCACCGGAGAATACGATGATATTCGGACGTTTTGTATATGCCTTTGCTACCTTAACGGCATTCTCGTCTGCTTCTGCTCCACTATTTGCAAAGAATGCTTTCTTGCTGTCGCCCTTTACAGGTGCAATGCCGGATAACTTCTCTGCAAGTGCTACATAGCCTTCATGTGTTACAACATTGAACATGCCGTGAAAATATTTATCTGCCTGTGCTTTTACTGCTTCAACGACTTCCGGCTGGGAAAATCCGATATTCAATACACCGACACCACCGATCCAATCCAAGAACTTGTTGCCATCGACATCCTCGATCATGGCGCCTTCACCTCGTTCTATAACAACCGGATATCCACAACGGATCGCATTTGGAACTGCCTGCGCTCTTCTGTCTATAATTGCCTGTGCCTTAGGACCGGGTAAAGTCTCTGTTATTATTTCCGGTAAATCTGTTCTTAACATATGTATCATCCTCCATCTTCTTATACGGACGGCCTTTATATCTGTGCCGTTCATTTATTTGCTCTTGTAAATTTTCTACAGTATGCCATTCATAAAAACCGATCACCATATCCCGCCAGCACAAAACTTCCGCCCCGCTTTGTGCTGTTAGCACAAGTATATGTTTGACAGACACATATTTTCTATGATATTGTTGGGTTATTGTAATAAGTAGCACAAATCAATGGTTTAATATATTAAGTAGCAGTCGGCAAACGCCTTATATAATTAAGCATATTTCGGGCAGACATACACAAACTGCCTCAAAGCAACAAGCTGCAACCGACTCAATACACACATATCACATTTGGGTCAAACTGACTTCTTATCCATAGACGAATAATAATTATCAAACGCTGCCAAGAAAGGAATCTTAAACATGGCAATATTATTAAGAGATTTATATAAAGAGACAAAAAGCACCTATGGACTGGATCTGATCGCAGGAGAAGAAGGGCTGGATAACCTCATGAACTGGGTCTATATATCAGAAGATCCCGGCACACTGGAATTCCTGCACGGCGGTGAACTGATCATTACGACCGGCGTCCTGTGTGGAAATGAATACTGGTTATATAACTTCATCAAAGGGCTGATCGAACATAAAACCTGCGGCCTTATTATCAATATTGGGGGGCACCTGAACCGTTCCGATATCTCCGACCGTATCCGTATGCTGTGCGACCGGAAGCATTACCCGCTCTTTCTTATGCCATGGGAGACACGGATCTTCGATATTACGCACGATTATTACAATCGGATATTTGACGATACACAGACCAGTCAGGCTATCTCAACTGCACTTTCGCGCGTGATCCTTCACCCAAATGACAAAGCCCTGATGGAGATCAGCCTGCCTGTCTTATATGAACATGGTTTTCAGGGAGATGCACAATACCATCTCGTATATATATCAGATCTGAGAGCTACAGCATCCGTGGAACCATCCATTGCACTGACAAATACCTCTATCCCACACTCCGATCGTTTCTCCACCCCACCCGCTTATGCCAACACCGCCGGAAGTTTTCTTCAGAATCTGTTGACACGTCTGGTCAGAATCTATAATCTGCCATATACATTTGTCAACGGCACCAACTATACTCTGCTGATCTGCCCCGCGCGGTCAAATGAACGGCTCGAACAGGAGCTTAGCCGGCTTCTGTATCATATGGGAGAATCTGCCGGAACAACTTCCATGTATATCGGAATCAGTGCGCCAACCAAAGACCTGACCGGATTAAGTCAGGCATTTTTACAGGGACAGTGCGCCGCCCTGATGGCACAAAAAAAGAACAGTAGCCTGTTCTTCTTCGATGATATGGGATTCTATAAGCTTCTTTTATCTGTAAGTGATATGGATGTTCTTAGAGAATATGTAAACGATACTCTGGGATCCATCATTACATACGATGAGCAGCACCATACGAATTATCTGGAAACGCTCTATCAGTATCTGCTCTGTGATGGCAGTATACAAAAAATCGCCGGTGCCCTGTTCTGTCACAGGAACACCGTCAATTATCGTGTTCGTATATTAAGAGAGGACTTACATCTTGCCTTAGATGATCCGTCCACTCGTTTTGAACTGATGACCGCATTTCAGGTACGCAGTTATCTGGATTTGTTTTCCTGAACCTGCTACAGCACATTTTAATATCATGTACAGCATATATCCAGTCATTAATTGGCCTGTTATTTTCTGCGTCTGACCGCCAGTAATTCTTTCCATGCCGGCGGATAGAACAACAAGAGCAATGGGAACAGCTCCAGTCTTCCGGCAAGCATATCGAACATCAACACATATTTGGAAAATGTACCATATACATTAAAATTCTTCGTTGGTCCTACCAGCTCCAGTCCCGGTCCGATGTTATTGATCGTTGCCGCAACCGCAGTAAAGTTTGATGTCATATCTTTTCCCTCAAAGGAGATCAGCAGTACGGATGTTGTAAACAGGATGATAAATGTTATAAAATATACATTTACCGCACGTACCACTTCATGCTCTATCGGCTTGCCGTCCATTTTGATCTTCTTGATACTCTTTGGATGCAGATAGGAATTCAACTCTTTTATCACACTTTTTACCACGATGATAAATCGGGATACCTTGATACCACCACCGGTACTGCCTGCACATGCACCAATGAACATCAGAATAACCAGTATCGTCCTACATGTCTGGTTCCACAGGTCAAAATCCACACTGGAGAATCCGGTTGTTGTTATGATCGAAGCGACCTGGAACGATGCATGACGGAGTACTGTCCAGAATCCATCCATTGTATGAATCAGATTCAATACAAGAACTACGATCGCTGCCACAATAATGAGGAAATAGGTTCGCACCTCCTCCATCTTCAATGCCTTTTTGATATTGCCAAATAAAACCAGATAGTATGCATTAAAATTCACGCCGAATAAGATCATAAAGATCGTTACCACCCACTGCAGATATGGCGAAAAGCTGGCAAAGCTATCATTCTTTGTTCCGAATCCACCTGTACCCGCTGTTCCGAATCCGGTACAGAATGCATGGAATACCGGCATTTTCCCGGCTATTAACAAGATGATCTCTATAGCCGTTAATACAATGTAGATAACATATAATATTCGCGCCGTATACTTGATCTTCGGTACAAGCTTACCAACAGAAGGTCCCGGGCTCTCTGCTTTCATCAGATTGATATTTGATCCGCCACTAAGCGGCAATACCGCAAGCAGAAACACCAGCACACCCATGCCACCGATCCAGTGTGTAAAGCTTCGCCAGAACAACGTCGTCCGTGATAGTACTTCCACATCGTTTAAGATACTGGCTCCTGTGGTTGTAAAACCGGAGATCGTCTCAAATAACGCATCTGTGAAAGATGGGATATCTCCTGATATGCACATTGGAAGTGCACCAAATATACTCAGTGCTATCCAACTCAATGCTGTAGCGATACAACCCTCTTTCAGATAGAATACATTTACTTTAGGTTTATGTTTTACAATGATGGCTCCAAGCAGCATACAGATAACTGCCATCACCAGATAATCAATTCCTTCACTTTCCTGATAAATCAACGAAACCAGACATGGCAGAAGAAGCATAACCCCCTCCAGCATGACCACATGTCCGACTACGTATAAAATCATTGACCGATTCATAGCTTCCTATTTTCCCTTTTACAAAAATACTCGTTACTTATACCAGAATATCCCTGATATCATTAAATCCTGTATGGGTCGTTACTACCATAGCGGTATCCCCGACTTCGATCGTATCATGACCGGATGGTGTAATGATCGTACCGTTTCGATTGATAAACGCGATCAGCACATCCTTCTTTAACTTCAGATCCATCAGTGGCTTACCCGTTACCTCGGATACTTCATCCACACGGAACTCGATCGCCTCTACCCGGAAATCAAACATATGATATAACGTCTGCACACTGCTGTTCATGGAACGTGTATTTGATTTTGCACGAACATAAGCAGTAATAGTCTCCGCTGTAATAAAACTCGGATAAAATACACTTCCGAGGTTCAGATTATTAATTATTTCCTTGAAATTACTACGATTGATCTTCGTGATGGTCTTTGCATCCGAAACATGTCTGGCATGCAGTGTCAGGAGGATATTTTCCTCGTCAATCCCGGTTAAAGCAACAAAGGATTCTGCATTGCTTAAGCCTTCTTCCTTTAATACGTCCTGATCGGTTCCGTCTGCATTGATAATAACTGCTTTTGGAAGCAGAATACTGAGTCGCTCACAACGATCCTTCTCTTTCTCAATGATCTTTACATTGATTCCCATATTGATCAACTGACTTGCAAGATAATATGCAACGTCACCACCGCCGACGATCATCGCATCACTGACACGATTTGTCTTGAATCCGATAAAATCAAGAAATGCACGGCTCATCGGACGGGATCCTACAAACGAAAGAACATCTCCTGCATGCAGTTTAAAATGACCGGATGGAATATAGACTTCTCCATCTCTTTCAACCGCACAAATCAGAATATTGATATTCTTCGCTCGATCCATAAGCTGCTGACCAAGATGTGCCACAGACAGTCCGTCTAACATATTATGCTCCGGAATCTTGATCTTCGTCATCTCTGCCTGACCATGTGCAAAGGAATTGATCTCCAGAGCTGTCGGCATATAAAGTACACGCGCAACCTCCGTTGCTGTTTCAAGCTCCGGATTGATGACCATGGTAAGTCCCAGACTCTTTTTCAGATATTTTATCTCCTTGCTGTAGTCCGGATTTCTGACACGCGCTACCGTTGCGCAGTCACGTCCCTGTTTTGCGATCGTACAGCAAAGCAGGTTCAGCTCGTCAGAATTTGTTACCGCGATCACAAGATCGGCATTCTCCACACCGGCTTCCATCAGCACGCTGTAGCTTGCACCATTTCCGCAGATTCCCATAACGTCATACTGATTGACGTTCATCTCAACCTTATCCGCATTTTTATCAATGACTGTTATATCATGCCCTTCCTTGCATAACTGTCTGGTCAGTGCCGTTCCGACCTTACCGCATCCTATGATCAATATATTAAGACCCGTTTTCTTCGCGCCTCGTTGCTTAAACATCACTTACCTCCACCGACTTCGGCTATATATTATACATACTTTTTGTGCATAAAACGCTCACTTTATTATAGCGTCAATCTTGATTGTAACATCTTTTTTCTATATGTACAGTGATATTTGAAAATTTTATCTAAAGTTTAGTTTGATTCTGTGCTATACTCCTGTCTGGAGGATTTGATATGTTATTTTCTTTATTTATTAATTTTTTCAAAATCGGATTATTTACATTTGGAGGCGGTTATGCGATGATCGCACAGATCCGGGAAGAAGTAGTTGCAAAACGAAACTGGCTCACGGAAGACGAACTGATCGAAGTGATTGCGATCGCTGAATCAACACCCGGGCCGTTGGCGATCAACCTCGCTACTTTTGTTGGTTATAAACAAAGAGGCTTCCGCGGAAGTCTGGCAGCCACCCTCGGTGTCTGTATCCCATCCGTTATTATTATATTTGTCATTTCTCTGTTTTTTGATGCTTTCATTGCAAATAAATATGTAGCATATGCCTTCGTTGGCATTAAATGTGCCGTTGCTTTTCTGATCCTTACAACCGGAATCAGCATGATGAAAACACTCGACCGAAAAAAAATACCGGTTCTTGTATTTGTAGTTACTTTTATAATCATGGTGATCGGAGAACTGCTTTCCAAATCCGTTAATGCAATTCTTCTGATCCTCGCAGGCGGCATCATCGGAATTTTCTGTACCTCTTTTAAAAGGATCCGAAAGGAGGATGCAGATAAATGATATATCTGACATTGTTTATTGAATTCTTTAAAGTAGGACTGTTCAGCTTCGGAGGCGGCTTCGGCATGATACCGCTGATCCAGGATGCTGTCATCCGCCATAACTGGATGAGTGAAGATGCCTTTTACAATTTTATCGGTGTCTGTGAATCTACACCGGGTCCGATCGCAGTCAACATGGCGACCTATGTCGGATCGACGCAGGCAGGACTTCCGGGCGGTATCGTCGCTACTCTCGGTGTCATCACGCCGTCCTTTTTCATTATATTATTAATTGCCGCAGTTATAAAAAATCTGACGAAAAATACCTACGTGCAGGGCTTTCTGTATGGCATCAAACCGGTTATCCTGGCCCTGATCCTTGCAACCGGAATCAACATGCTGTTAAAGTCTACCGGGTATGTCAGCTTATCCGAATATGATGTGAATATCCCTGCTATCATTATTCTGTGCCTGCTTGCAGGAATCTATTTCTTCATCCGGCGCAAATGGAAGCAGAAGCTGTCAGCGATCTCTCTGATCCTGCTTTCCGCGGTTCTGGGAATCGTGGTATCCGTGATTGCCGAACACATCAGATAAAAAGTCACCTGATACAATGCAAAGTATCAGGTGACTTCATATTTTTCATTGGCAGTCATAATTATCCTTTTATATCAGATTGCTCTGCCTTTTATTTTCGATAGGATGGAGCAAGTGCGTATGCCGGAACATACTCCTCTGCTGCCAAACTGTTCATGGCAAATGCCCGTACCAGAAACGTACCGATGGTTTTTGATGCATTCCGAATATAGCGTGCATCCGTTTCATTATCTCCGGCCTCCGTCATATACAGTGCATGTTTTTTCTTCAGATACTCGACCGCTTCCTCCACGGAATGAACCATTTCCCCGATCCGGCTCGTTTCTTCCTGTTCTACATGTCCATGTCCAAATAAAAACTTCTGAAATCCACTTTCATATGCAACATGTTCAGAAAATCCGCCTTCAAAAATGGAGTTATGCGCATATGTGAAGAAATCCTCCACATAATGAAGTACATATCCGAGTTTCAGGAAAGAATATCTGCTGTTCTTCCCCTTTTCTTCCAGCTTCTGTATCCGGTTCACTGTATTATCAAATGAACTTTTCCAGGTATGCTTCTTAATATAGGTATGAACCAATATATCCGGCAGAATACTGCCTAACAATAACCACTTCCTTTTGTTCTGTGGAACCTGTTCTATGATTTCTCTGGTTACAAATAAATGACTTCTTTTTTTCATATCAGTCTCCTTCCCACTTTTAACTCGGCACAACTTTTCCGTTGTTCCTATCTATATTTTACCGCAGGAAGTATGAAATACAAGCCATTTCACAGAATTTTCTTGAAATTAGAAAAATTTTCTAACAATTTTTACACTAACCAAGACATCTTACACAGAGGTAACATACCTGACTATCATCCGTATAGTCTTCCGCAGCCAGGATCTCCATCATTGTATCCTTATACTCTTCGCCATATTTTCTCCTGTATATGATGCTGTATGACTTTCCGGTGCCATTGATATTCTTTTTTAGATTTTGAAGTGCAGTCTTCTGCAAAAATGCCTGTCTGTCATCCGGATGCAATTCATCTGAATTTGCAAATGTCTCAAACCAGTCTGAAAGCTTTGCCGAAAACACACTGTTCTTTAAGCTTTCTCTGTCAATACTTACAATCTGATATGAATTCTGTATAAGATTAATGATAAGTACTTTAGTATATAGCTTTGTAAGTGCATTATGTGCCGCCTGCAATTTTCTCTGGTCTTCTCCCTTTTTACTGTAGTATTCTGCCTTACAGACATACATTCTCTCATCCGCCTGCTCTGCAAGTTCCTCAAAATTCTCCCACTGCCTTTCGCAGCAATTATGAAATACACGATCATAATCACCATTATGATAACATCTGTCTTTATATTCGAAAGTAAATTGCAGGTAACCACAACGATATAGTCATCTGTCCGGTCGAAAGCGCACCGGCTCACAATACCATCTATGTTCCTGTAGCATATTGCAGGGACATCTGCCTGTTCAGTAACCTTATCACGGGATATACCGACATCATTCAGCGTTTTACCAACCATTGCTGCTTTTGTACTTCCAAGGATTTTGCCATCTCCACTATCCGCAACAAATATATTGATGCCTGTATACATCGGCATATTGGAAATAACTACCGATATCTGATTCTGATTCTGATTCATCTCATCAATCAGGCGCTTCGGTTCTATTCCTACCTGGATCATCTTTGTTCCGGAATTATTCCAGGTTATTGCATACATCATGCTTCGCCCCTCAGATGTATTTGGCGTAACATCCTGGCACATTGTCAGATCTTTATCATATATAAAACCGCTGTCTTGCATATGGGTTAATCTGTCTGTATTCATTATACCTTATTGTATGTGTTTCATACAGTTTTCTTTTTATCCGATTGTCTTTCATTAATACATATCATTATAAAAGTCTTCCATACCTTCCGGCATCTCGGTTTCATAAAAACCTCGTCCATTTCTGGTTCCCATTCGGATTGTCATACCAAGATCCTCATAGACACTGGTGCACTCATAGTCAATCGGCTCTGTCGTTCTGACAAGCTTCTCCAGCTCTTCTGCAGCCGCCATATATTCGTCACCATCAAAGCCACCGATCGCCGGTCCTGACGCCCCATAATATAAAGTCAGATAGATCACCTTACCATCCTTATCTTCTGCCGCGATCGTATAGTCCAGTAACTCCTCATTATTCTCGGTTGTCTCCTTATCGCCAAATAATGTAACGATCTGACCAATGAACAGGCCATGATATTCTGCAAGTGCTTCGTCCTCATACACATTTAACAACAAATAACTGCCTGCCAGGTCCACATCATCATTTACTCTATAAAATGTATAATTTTCGCACGAATATCTCGTTTCCTCTGTCCCATCTGTCTTTTCTGTTGTGCTGTCTTTTTTCTGTGTATTCATATGATCTGAACTTTCCCCCGCTTCTTTTTCTGATGCTGCTTCTGTCTTCTCCGCTGTCGCATCTACTTCTATTGTCCGGTAATTCTCAGTTGTTCCATCCATACTGTATTCGGATGTAGCTACCCATTCTCCATAATCTGTCGTGATACCTTCATCGGCACACCCTGTCATCATAAGCACTCCAACTGCCCCTAATAATAAAATCGTCTTTTTCATATCCGGTGTCTCCCCATATATTTATTTTACCCCTGTAAACCTGTCAGATCTAATTTATATATCGTTCGCTCTAACTTCATCCGATCCAGGAACATTTTTTGCAACTTTTCCAACCTTATTATGCCTTATTTTTGCAACTTTTCCAACCTTATTATGCTCCATTTTTGCAACTTTTCCAACTTTTTGCTGTACGACAAAAGGACGGCCGTTTTCACGACCGTCCTCTTATGTCTGTCAATTTTATTTATAATCATTCTCTAGCCCGTCTGCATCAAAGTAATTGATCTTCATAGCAGAACGTACATCATGAAGAGTTGCTGCTGCTTTCTTCTGTGCAGCCTCGCTTCCTGCCTTTAAGATGTCAAGAACATCCGGAATACGGCTCTCCCACATCTTACGACGTTCACGGATCGGTGTAAGCTCTGCCTGTAATACATTGTTCAGGAACTTCTTCACCTTAACATCACCAAGACCACCACGGCTGTAATGCTCCTTCAGTTCATCCAGATTCTTATAATCCGGCAGGAACTGTTCAAAATGCTCCGGACGACAGAATGCATCCAGATATGTAAATACGGAATTTCCCTCGATCTGTCCCGGATCCTCCACACGGATATGATTTGGATCTGTATACATGGACATAACCTTCTTCTTTACTTCATCTGCTTCATCGGAAAGATAGATGCAGTTGCCAAGAGATTTGCTCATCTTTGCTTTTCCATCAATACCCGGAAGTCTGAGACACGCTTTGTTAGACGGTAATACGATCTCAGGATCTGTCAGAGTTTCGCCATATACGGAATTGAATTTGTGAACGATCTCCTTGCACTGTTCCAGCATAGGAAGCTGATCTTCACCAACCGGCACTTCTGTTGCACGGAAAGCCGTGATATCTGCTGCCTGACTGATCGGATAGCAGAAGAATCCAACCGGAATACTTGCTTCAAAATTACGCATCTTGATCTCGGATTTTACAGTAGGATTTCTCTGTACACGAGATACTGTAACGAGATTCATATAATAGAAAGATAATTCTGTCAGTTCCGGAACCATGGACTGAATGAAGATCGTTGATTTCTCAGGATCGATCCCACATGCCAGATAATCAAGTGCAACCTGGATAATGTTCTGTCTTACCTTCTCCGGATGCTCGGCATTATCTGTAAGTGCCTGTGCATCTGCAATCATTATATATATCTCGTCATAGTTTCCTGAATTCTGAAGCTTTACACGCTCAGAAAGGGAACCAACATAATGTCCAACGTGAAGTCGTCCTGTAGGGCGGTCACCGGTTAAAATAATTCTACTCATCTTAAAAAGTCTCCTTCATTTCTTCGTTCGATAATCCTGCCCCCAATTATACCGCGAGATACTGTCATCGTCAAGGAAACCCTACTGTTCACTGATGATCTTTCTGCCACTGAAATAGGTGATCAGGAAATATCCGCCATAGATCACAACCAGAACAACAACGGTCATAAGCATGGCTGCTCCCATGTCATCGGTTCCCATCAGTGAAAGGATCTGTCTGCTGAATTTCAATCCAAATATTGAATGAATGACTGCAAGTGCAAGCGGAAACAGGAAGAACAGACCCATCTGTGCAAATAACGCATGATTGATCATCTTCTGATCCACACCCAACTTTCGAAGCATCTTATATCGTTCCACATTATCGGTGCTTTCTGACAATTCCTTTAATGCAAGGATCGCTGCACCGGAGATCAGGAAGATCATTCCAATATATAAGCCGATAAAGGATGCGATCGCGCCAAGTCCGATACTGGCAGCTTTTACATTTTCTTTCGTATTCAGACTCAGCCTGACATCCGGGTCATCATCCAGATTGATATGTTCATTTCTCGCCATGATCTTATCCGTATCGGTCGTATTATAGATTGCAAGCAAGCTTTCAGAGATTGGAGTTACTCCTGTAAGCACCCCATCCGGCACAATAATGATACCAGTATTAATCGCCTGCGTAGAGATCTGGACATCACCAGCCTGACATTTGCTCATTCCCGGCTTCAGTTCATAACCATTTACCTGAATCATCGTACCAGCCTGCAATGACATATCTCTGTATTTCACCATCTGCTTGTAATTTGCCACAACTCCGTATTCATCATCTTTGATCGACACAGTTTCAAAACCACACAGCTTTGCCACACGATTATAATCGGACACTGTCATGACATTTTCCATAACATCCATCATACCATACACCGGCTGGTCACCAAGGAACTCACCCTTCGCCTGCTCACTGAACGTATCCCCGTATGTGAAATCCGGCAATGAGTATATATACACATCTTCATAGGCTGAAAACATAGACCGCAAATCAATTCCATGTTCCTTATATATATCGCAAATATCGCGTTTATCCCATGTCGGATCATAATAAGCATCCTCATCCGCACCCTTACCGGCTTCAACATCATAATCGGAGCTTCTTACCTGTCTGGTAATATTTACATCAACGGTAGCATACCTTCTTAACCCCTCATTCAAACCATTTCGGATCGTAAGCGCCGAAGTCAGCACGCAGATCGTAACAAATAACATAATACAAATGATCGAGATTGACAGTACATTTGTATTTACACGACTGCTCATCTGACGGATGACAAATGAATTCAGCCCTTTATAATAAACACGTTTCATGGAAGAAACTAACCGGAACAACATACCGGAAATCGACCAGAAAAACAAAAATGTGCAGACACATCCAAGCCCGATACAGAAATAGATATCTTTCATATAGAGCTCTGTTGTATTTGAATTGATCTGGTAATATGCATATCCAAGTCCTGCTACGGAAAGGAGAAATACGAATACCGATATCCACGGATTTTTCATCTTAACAGTCTCTGATCTTCTGCCACTCTGGAACAGGTCGATCAATTTGCAGCGTCCGATCGCGATCGTATTAAACAGAATCACAACCACATAGATGATAGCAAAATAGAAACAGGTCTTTACAAATGCGGAACTTGAAAATACAAAATTATAAGAAGACATATCCGCTTCAAACATATTTGCAACTAACAGACTGGTAAGCTGGGAAATTCCGACACCGGAAAGAAGCCCAACACCAAGTGAAACCAGACCGATGATCAGTGTCTCGATAAACAGCATCTTTGATACCTTCCATTTGCCCATTCCAAGCAGCAGATACAATCCAAATTCTTTGTTACGCCGTTTCATCAGGAATCGGCTGGCATATATTATCAGGAAACCAAGCACAAATGCAATGAATACGCTGACACCGGAAATGATATTTGCCATCAGCTCTACAATTTCTCTGGTATCTTTGGAGATCCTCATCATCGCCGTCTGTGTCTCGATCGCATTAAAAATATAGAAGATTGCTACGCCAAGAACTAAAGTGAAGAAATAGATTGCATAGTCCTTCAGGCTTTTCTTCATATTACTAAGGGATAACTTAAATAGCGTCATTTAAGTCACCTCCAAGCAAAGTTACGACATCTATGATCTTGTTGAAGAATTCTTTTCGGCTGTCTGCTCCACGGCGAAGTTCATGGAATACTTTACCGTCCTTGATGAACAGGATGCGACCGGCATAACTTGCGGTAAAGGAATCATGTGTTACCATCAGAATCGTAGCTGACAGTTCTTCATTCAGATGTTTCAGACTTTCAAGCAACAGCTTTGCGGATTTGGAATCCAGTGCTCCGGTCGGTTCATCGGCAAGGATCAGCTTCGGGTTCGTAATGATCGCTCTCGCAGATGCCACTCTCTGTTTCTGACCACCGGACATCTGATATGGATATTTATTCAGGACTTCTTCGATCGCAAGCTCCTTTGCGATCTTCTTTATCTTTTCATCAATCTTCTTTGCAGGAGTGTTCTGTATCGATAACGCCAGTGCAATGTTCTCATATGCTGTCAGTGTATCTAACAGATTGAAATCCTGAAAGATAAATCCCAGTTCTTCCCGGCGGAAGCGGTTCAACTGGTTGCCGCGAAGCTTTGTGATATCATCTCTTCCTACATAGATATGACCGCTGCTGACACGGTCTATGGTGGAAATGCAGTTAAGCAGTGTCGTCTTTCCACTTCCGGATGCTCCCATGATCGCAACGTACTCACCTTTTTCTACACTAAATGAAATGTTATCAATGGCTTTTGTAATGTTAGATTTGTTGCCGTAATACTTTTCGATATTCTCAATCTTTAAAATTGTTTCCACTTTTATCTCTCCTTGCTATCCGGTGTGTGACTAAATCGTTCAGGTAACACTTACATGTTTTTTGTGACCATTGTTCCACCAGTGAGCATCCCGTAAAATCACGTTTGCCTTTCCTCATGTTCTGCCATCCTATCTGCACATGTCTCTGTCGCAATAAAACCATTGCTCCGACGACATGGCACAGGATAGCAGAACACTCAGTCGGCTGCTCTATGGATTTTAGGTATTGCTCACTGTCAGAACAACAGCCCCATAAAAACATCCACGAAATACTAAAACGATTTACCCACACACCATTTTCTATTAATAACTGAGTTAAGAGCTGTTGATCCTGTCAACACCACATCTCCTGTTTACAAGTGTGAGTATATCGTTTTCAAGGGAGAGGGTCGTTTTTCTTATGTTACAGAAGGTTACAGTTTTGTAAGGTTAAGATATTGGGCATTCTTTATCTGTCTGTCAGATAAGGGGCACATGGTAAAGTATAGTTTTATTCATCCACCAGATAATAGTCGTTTCCGCCAAAGGTTACAGCGACGTCTGTTCCGATATTTTCTTTGGAAGTGATGGTAAGATGGTGTCCTAGCTGGTCGCACAGACCTTTTACGATATATAAGCCCATACCTGTTGACTTGGCAAAACGACGTCCGTTCTCACCGGTGAACGATTTTTCGCAAACGCGAGGAAGGTCTGCTTCGGAAATTCCGATTCCATTATCTCTGATATGGAGTGTGATATCGTCGCCTGCTTTTGTCGTCCAGATCCGGATCTGCCGATCCTCATCCGGCTTTATATATTTGATGCTGTTGCTCATGATCTGGTTTATCATGAATTCCAGCCATTTGGCATCTGTCGTAACGCTGACATCAACGTCATGCACATCCAGACAAATGTCACTCTCCAGCAACATATCTTTATTCTTCAACGCCACTTTATTCACAACCGACTTGATTCGCACTGAATCAAACCGATAATCTTTGCTCGCATGCTCTGCCCGGACATAATACAGCACCTGATCGGCATATGCATCCAGACGGTTCACCTGATCTTCGTATTTCTTCGGTATCTTATCCTGATTATTGTGGCACATCAATACCAGACTTGCGATCGGCAGTTTGATCTCATGCACCCATATCTCGATAAAATCCTTGAAATCATCCACACTCTGCCGGTACTCCTTCACATGCTCTGTCATGGATTTGTTGATCTCATATAACGCCTCATAGACCAGCTTTCCCTCATAGAAACCCGGCTCCTCTAACGTATCCATGACCAGATATTTCTGATCCAACCGCTCCATATGTGCATAAAGGGAATTATAGAAATGTCTGCGTTTTATATAGTCTGTTAATATGACAGTTACCAGAAGCAAAACTGTCAGCACAAGAAAGATCACCGTCAACTCCCCTGGTGTCCGCATCGCACGAAAAGCAATTAACATAATCGCTATAAATAACAGATAACCGATCAGAATACCCGCTTTATCTTTTATATATTCCCAAATTCTCATATCAGACGATACCCCTGTTTCTTTCTTGTCTCGATCGCATCCGGCAGTCCAAGCTCCGCAAGCTTTGTCCGAAGCCTGCTGATATTAACCGTAAGTGCATTATCATTTACATATTCTTCATTATCCCAGAGATCTGTCATGATCTCATCTCTGGATACGATCTTGTCCTTACTGCTTAACAACCGTTGGAAAATGATCATCTCATTCTTCGTCAGAACCTGTTCTTTCTCACCAAGCCGGATTGTCCCTTTGCTGAAATTCACCTCTGCTCCACGATAGGATGCTGCATTCTGGCTTCCCTCCATCCGTTTCAGCACTGCTGCGATCCGCAGCAACAGGATCGTCGGATTATACGGCTTCGTGATATAATCATCTGCCCCATAGCTCATCGACAGAACCTCGTCCATCTCTGATGTACGACTAGTTACCATGATAACCGGGATATCCGATTCCTTCCGGATCTCCTTTAACAGATTTCTGCCATTTATGCCCGGAATATTAATATCCATCAAAATAAGATCTGCACCTGCTGCCAGAATCTCTTCTTTTGAATGTTCAAAATCAGTCAGATAGGATGCTGCATAGCCTTCGTTCTCCAAAATCTCAACAAGCTCCATGCATATGCTCTTATCATCTTCCACAATAAAAATCTTTTTCATAACGCTCTCTACCGGCTCCTTTTATCGCCTATATTTACCCAACAGGCAGCCACACTACCCAGTTGCCTGTCGGCATCATTATAGCATACCCCAAAAACTTTTCACCATATTTGTTTCAGGGCTTTCTGCCACCACTTCTATGCGCTATCTTTCTTTACGAGGGATAATCTCTATTAAACATATAAAATTCTCCCGACTACTGTAATTGAAAGACTCACTCCGTTTTCTATTCAGCTCGCGCACTGATTTGTCAGCAGTCGCCCTAACTCACCCTGACGGGTTCAAACAAGGGCTTGATGCTGACAGTTAGCGCAAGCAGAATTACGAAAACTCCGTGAATGTCTTATCAATACAGTAGTCGGGAAATTTTATATTGCATAACAAAGTATAAGCCCATCGTAAAGAAAGATAGCGAATATCATCTCGCAATAAAAAGCCCTGAAACAGATATGGTGAAAAAACATTCATGAAGGATTCGCGATAAAGTTTGTGCTAACTGTCAGCACCAAGCCCTTGTCTGAACCCGTCAGGGTGAGTTAGGGCTGCAACTCTTCCTTACGAGGAGATAAAAATGCAACGCAACAATCCAAGCTAAAAAAAGCCATTAGGCAAATAAGAAGAAAAATGTTCATAGTATTTTTGTAATGAAGCTTGCGCTAACTGTCAGCACCAAGCCCTTGTCTGAACCCGTCAGGGTGAGTTAGGGCGACTGCTGACAAATCAGTGCGCAAGCTGAATAAAAAATACATGAATTTTTCTCTTATTGCTCTAATGGCTTTTTATAGTTTGGATTGTTGCTAAATATTATTCCTCGTAAGGAAGAACTGCTCCATCGTAAGTTTCTTTGATGTAGTTCTTTACGTCGTCAGACTTTAATACGTCAACGAGTGCCTTGATTGCTTCGTTGTTTTCGTTGCCTTCCTTAACAGCGATAACGTTTACATAGGTCTTAGCTGCTTCTGAATCATTCTGCTCATATGCAAGAGCATCTTTTCCTACTGAGAAGCCTGCTGCAAGTGCATAGTTACCATTTAAAACGACATACGCTGTCTCGTTTACAACTCTGGCAACCTGTGCTGCCTCAAGTTCAACGATTTCTACATTGTGTGGGTTTTCTTCGATATCATTAACAGTTGCATTGATACCTGCGCCATCCTTTAACTTGATGATTCCGTTGTCCTGTAATAACAGAAGGGCTCTTGCTTCATTTGTTGTATCATTCGGAACTGCAATAGAATCACCGTCAGCGATCTCGTCTAAACTTTTCTTTGTACCCGGATAGATACCGAATGGCTCATAGTGGATCTTGCCGGCAACTACAAGGTGTGTACCTTTTTCTTCATTGAAGCTCTCAAGGTATGGAACATGCTGGAAGTAGTTTGCATCGAACTCGCCGCTTTCTACAACCTCATTTGGCTTTACATAATCATCAAATACTGTAACCTGAAGATCATATCCTTTTTCCTTTAATGCTGTCTTTGCATACTCGAGAATCTCAGCATGTGGTGTTGCAGATGCTGCAATCGTAATTGTCTTTGAATCTGTTTTGCTGTCTTTATCTTCTTTCTTGCCGCAGCCTGAAAGGGCTCCTGCTACTAATACGCCTGTTAATGTAAGTGCTAATAATTTCTTAAATGTCTTTTTCATGGAAGATTCCTCTCTTTCTTTATTTTTTCTTTTCATTTTTATATATTGGATGCCCGGTGTGCACTTTCCTGACATCTGTTTGTAAACCGCCAATAACGCTCCGGCACTGATCCGGCTGTCATGGTCAGGGTTTATCTGATTATGATTTTCTCCGGTCTAATCGGTTTGCGATCAGCATTCCGACTGACTGGAAGATCTGAACGATCACGATCAGTAAGATAACTGTCACGATCATGATATCTGTCTGGTATCTGTAATATCCATAGCGGACTGCGATATCACCAAGTCCACCACCTCCAACTGCACCTGCCATCGCAGAATAACCAAGGATGGTTCCGATCGCGATCGTTGCTCCGGTGATCAGCGATGTTCTTGCTTCTACAAGGAGCACACGAAGGATGATCCTCATCGTTCCCGCACCCATCGCACGGGCAGCCTCAACAACTCCGTTGTCAACTTCCTTCAAGGATGACTCTACCATTCTTGCGATAAACGGAATAGCTGCTACCGTAAGCGGTACGATCGTTGCTGTCGATCCGTAACTCTTACCAAGAAGAAATCTGGTAAATGGGATCAATAAGATCAACAGGATCAGGAATGGTACGCTTCGAACGATATTTGCGATAAAATCAAGAATTTTATACAAAACCGGATGCGGTTTCAGTCCGTCTTTATCGCTGATACAGAGGAGCACGCCCATCGGAAGTCCGAATACATATCCAAACAATGTAGAAACAACTGTCATATAAAGTGTCTCTAAGATACCATTTAAGATCATTTCTCTAATTTGTTCCGTCCACATGTTCCTCACCTCCATTCACATTGTCACTTAATTCTTCAAGCTCCAATCCCCGTTCTTTCAGGTACTTTTCCATCGCTGCAACATTTGTCGAACCCTTCGGAAGCTCAAGTATCATTTCACCCTTCGCCACTCCTCCGACATTCTTTGTCGCTGCTTTTAAGATATTGACCGGCTCCTTAAATGTCAGGATCATATTTGCAATTACCGGTTCAAATGCTGAATTCTCCGTGTATACAATTCGGATTCTGGTTCCATTCTTTATGCGGTCAGCCGTTTTTAACGTCTTCGGCTCTGTAGCATTTCCTTCATCCTTCTGTAACAGCTCTCTGGCTACTTCGGACTTTGGATGATTAAAGATATCAATCGTTCTACCATGCTCAACGACCTGACCATCCTTCATGATCGCTACCTGATTACAGATTTCTCGGACAACCGCCATCTGGTGAGTGATAACAACGATCGTGATTCCAAATCTCTGGTTAATGTCCTTTAACAATTCCAGAATCGATGATGTCGTCTGTGGATCAAGTGCACTGGTTGCCTCATCACAAAGCAGGATCTGCGGATCGGATGCAAGTGCTCTTGCAATCGCAACTCTCTGCTTCTGTCCACCGGACAACTGTGAAGGATATGCTTTTGCACGATCCCGCAAACCAACGATCTCTAACAGCTCATATGCCTTTTTTCTCGCCTCTGCCTTTGATTTTCCCTGAATGAACAGTGGAAAACATACATTATCAAGAACCGATTTCTGCATCAGCAGATTAAAATGCTGGAAGATCATACCGATATGTTCTCTCTGTTTACGAAGCTCTTTATCTGACAGACCACCAAGCTCCTTATCCTGTACCACGACCGTTCCCGATGTCGGTACTTCTATATGATTGATACATCGTACCAGGGTACTTTTTCCTGCACCGGACATTCCGATGATTCCATAAATGTCGCCAGCTTCAATATTCAGTGATACATCCTTTAAAGCATCGATCGTTCCGTCTTTGGTCTGAAACGTCTTCGACACATGCTCGATCTGAATAATTGCCATATTGTTCTCCCCTTTCAAGTTCTTTTCCTATTATAAATCAGACAGTCTTCTACTTTATCCATGTAATAGATACCATCCTGCCGCATAACAAAAGGCAGTCATCATATGCTTATGACAACTGCCCTTTGTTATATGATAAACAATACTATATATCTAACAAATCAGGTGTTCAAAGCATATGAAATAAACGCCATACAATCACGCATCATCCGGCAGCAACACATATTGTTCTTTGCAGTTGTCATGATTTTTTCTGAGCCCATATGCTTATCCTCCTTGTAAATTCTCTGTGATTTATTCTCAGGAACTTTTCATACTATGTTGATATGTTTTATCTATTTTGTTCCTTTCATGTTTCATGATTATAGCGTCCGTTTTTCCGGTTGTCAACCATTATATCCTATTTAAGTTATAGGATATATATTTGACTGGCTATAAGTTTTTCTTATAGCCAACAAATATGCAGTATGATTTATACTCCCAGCTCTTGTTGAATCAGTAGAAAACTACACTTGTCTTCTCTTGTTGCACGCAATGATGTTGACACATATTACGTTTTCAGTTAAACTATACAGATGTAAATACTATTGTTAGGAGGAAGATTGGTTTAACATTACATATTTACTTCCATGTTTTACTAATCTAAAGTTATTGCCGGTATAACTGCATGTCATTTCATTCATTATTAAATTCAATCATCGATTCACAATCCGTAACGAAAAATTCTCTGATCAATGAAACCGGGATCGACCGTTCAAGCTTCTATCAGATCTTGAGCGGCAAACGTATTCCCACAAAAGATCAGATTACAAGTATTATCCGCCAGCTTGATATATCTGCTGCCGATGAGATGGCTTTATATGATGCCTTTTATCTGGAACGGCTTGGTGAGACCAATTATCATTACCTGAAATTCACAGAGAAATGTCTGAGGGTGATCGGTTCTCCATATATAGATACCAATGCATCTAACAACCAGACACCTTCCCGCTCACAGGAATTACAAAATAAACTACCTGACAATCCGATTGATACAGATCAGTCACAGGCTGCCACAGAAACTATACTTTATCACTCCACGGATGAGATCATCTGTGGTCTGACTAAATTCTTAATACACGCCAGCAAAAAAGAAAACAATCATTTACAGGTATCACTTCCGTTCGATCTGTCATCACGGATCAAACTGTTTTCCAGCATTCAATCACTTATCACTTCTGGGAAATTTCAAAATGCAACAATTTCCCAGATACTGCATTTTCAAACAAAAAATCCGAATGACATCACTGAAAAACTGGACGGATTTGCCACGCTGTTAGAATCGATTCTTACAAAAGAACCCAACATCACCTATAACATTTACTATTATTCCAATGAACAAAAAGTCAGCAAGAACTCCGGTGTACTTTTCCCGTTCTATATCATAACGGATGATGCCAGTCTCCTGCTAAATGCCGATGCCAACAAAGGTTGTCTGTTGACCGATCCGAGCCTTATCGGATTAATGCGGGAAGAATTCGCTTCCGTATTTGACCATGCGAAACCATTTCTGTCCAGCTTCAGCCAGAAGGAGCTTCCACAGTTTCAGGCAAGATCCATTCCTGCAGAAGAAGTGATCTTTATCCAGAAGCATCCCGGTGCCTGCCTGATGGTGACCGATGATCTGGTTGAGAAATATGTTCCTGAAGAATTCAAGGAAACCCTAAAACAGCATTTTCATTTCATGCAGCAAATGAATGCCAGTGAAGGCATCACACTGGACGGCATCCGGGAATTTGCAAGAAATCATGTGATTTCCGAATCCGGATTCTATGTGGAAGCAAACACGTCAGATATTATCAATGCTCTGGAACAGTTAGAGGCACGGCTTGACAGGAACCTCTTTGTCCTTGATACCGAAAAAATTCCGGTATCGGATAACTGGGCATTTCTTTTATATCCAGATCAATATGCCCTGCTTGTTCCAAATAAAGAACTGGATTTTATTATCTGTGTATCTGATCCGGATATTATTCATGCTTTAACCTATACCTTTCACTCGGTAGATTTTGAAGATTATATTTTAGATAATACCCTTGTCAGAAATGAGATACAAAAGCTGATTTCTGAAAATGAAAATCGAGTGGCAGATTCAACTTTATAAATGCCACTTCTGGTTTTTTGTACATCAGCATGGTAATATTTAATTGTTTTTATTGTTACATCATTTGATGTTCACTTTATTCATATGAGGGGTAATTTATAGACAGGCGGCGGCTTCTTACAGGTCAAAGAAGCCGCCGTCTTTGTGATCTTACTATATTATCATAGTAGCATTACAGGATTTTATTTCTCTGTTTTGCGCTATTCTGTCATGTTCAAAATCCCTAGATCGTGCCTTTTACAACCAGAGTACTGACACCCGGATCCGCCGTCCATACACCGGTAGCCGGATTCTGTGTATAGGTTGCAGCCGGGACTGTGATCTGACCCGCAATCGTTGTAAACACTCCTGTTGTCTCATCATAGGTATAGTTTGTTGTCTCTGCCCATGCCGTTCCATTAAAGGATACTGCAAGGTTTGACAAAAGCGGATTAAAGGTATCCACTATCACCGCATCGGTTCCGATATCTGCCGGTGCACTTCCTGCATTCTGGATCAGGAAAGTATAGGTCAATGTTCCGTTTTCTGTTACAGGAACCGGACTTACAGACTTCGTGATTGTAAGGATCGGCGTACTCTCTGTACCGATCGTCTCTGTTACCGTGATCGGAGTAATGCCACCACCGGATACAACTGCTGTATTCGTGATCGTTCCTGCTGCATCCATCGGTGCAAATGCATTCACCTCTGTCTCATAAGCAACTGTGATATTGCCCCCTGCAGGAACTGTCAGCCCTGAAATTGCAAGTGATGGTTCTGCAACAACAACTGGTGTTGACTGAAGCACTCCATTTACATAATATTTCACACTATCAGCCATATAAGTGAGCGGAGTCAGTGTTTCTGTTCCAAATGTGTATGCGCCCAGATTATCTGTAACTGTCAGACCATTAAATGCAGTCGTACCGGAATTTACAATCGTTATAATATACGTTACGGTATCATTCTGACCATATGTCTTTCTGACTGCGGTCTTGCTTGCTGACAATACCTCCAGCAGTTCTCCGACTGCTATATTGGAATTTGCTATGGAATTACCATAGCGAAGCTGTGCCTGATTGGTAAACTGTGCCATAAATTGCTCTCTTCCTTTCTTATATTCAGGTATAGTACAATATATGACAGAATTATTATTTTGTTATTTTTATTAATTATCTTTCTCCCGGAGTTTTACGACCAACTCATAAACCTCAGGATGTTTTTCTTTCAAATGCTCATCCAGCAAATGTCTTCGTTCTTTAAACTTCTCCGCAAGCTCCGGATGTTCCTTTGCAATACGGTCATGGATCTCTCTACGATGCTCCTCGAAGCGTCTGGCAATCGTTTTCTCATCCTTACCTGATATATGAACGATCTCCTTCAGATGCTCTTCCAGATGCTCTAACCACTCATCCTCATCCATAGCTTCCATATGTGACCAGCTTCCATGCAAAAGCTCATCAACATCTCCGGTCTGTTTCAAATGCTCGATCTGAAGTCTGATCTGCTTCTCTATCTCATCTTCACTCTCCGCTCCAAACGCCCAGACAAATTCCTGAACCCTGTTATCTGCACGCTTTCTGGACGCACTTCTCGGCTGATTGTCTACATCACCCTCTAATGGATATGGTCGCTTAATTCCCATATCCTTTAAGGCAATATGTACTGTTCGTCTGACACAGCCTTCCTCAATCAGATAACCAAGTCCCAGCTTACGCAGCTGTTCATTCACATCTGCGATATGCTCTGTCATGTAGAAACGGATTCCCTTATCCTTTAACGACTGATATAACATGGCGATCCTGTCAGCCGCTGTTATATCGATACTGCCGATTCCACTGGCATCTATGATAACCGCCTTTGTCTCAGGCGTGATATGATCTTCAATATCTCTCTGGAGGATCTGTATATTCGCAAAGAACAGATTGCTGCTGAACCGATAGATCAGTACACCGGAGATTGCATGGATCTGGCTGCTCTCCTTCAGATCCCGGAAATGCTTGTGCCCCGGCTGGATTCCAAGGAAACATCTTGCAGGCTTGGCTGTCCGTATGATCATCTCTGTAAACGAAAGAAGAATGCCGATCAATACACCGTTGATCGTGCCAAGTAACAGCACACCAAAGAATGCCCCGAAAAAGATCAGGCATTCTGTACGGCTGACTTTAAAGAGTCTTGCCGCAAGATCAAATTCCGTTGCTCCAAGCAACGCTGATATTACAATAGCTGTAAGCACAGGAACCGGAAGATAACCGATAAATCCGGTTGCACAGACCAGAACAACGATCATGGAAAGACCTGCTATGATAGCGGTAAGCTGTGTCTTTGCCTGATACTGTTCTCCCATTGCCGTTCTTGATACCGAGCCATTGATCGGACAACAACCGGTAAATGCCGCAAGGAAATTCCCCATTGAAAATGCCAGAATCTCCTGGTTATCATTGATCCGGTAACCATTCTTCTGCGCAAAATTATTCTCCGCCAGAAGTGTCTCTGCCATTATAACGACTGCTACCGACAGGCTGATCGTTACAGCCTCACGGATCGATATCACACTAAAATCCGGAACCGCCCAGCGTGGGAGTCCGGTATCAACAGATGCAAGTGTCTGTACACCCCAGTCCTCTATAGGAAGCAGGTATGTCATGCCTGCACCGGCTATCATCAAAAGAACCGCCATCGGAAATTTCGGGATCAGCTTCTTACATACCAGCAATAGCACAAGAGCCGCAAGTCCCAGTACCACCGACTGCCAGTTGATATCTTTGGCTGTCTTTATAATATGTTCTGCCAGCTCAAAAAACTCTCCGGTTCCTGCCGATCCTCCCATCAGCTTCGGTACCTGCATTAGTATAATAGTCGTACAGATTCCGGTAATGAATCCGCCCATAACCGGTGCCGATATATAGTTGACCAGTTTCCCTGCTTTCATAATATAAAACGCCAGAAGCCACAATGCCACAAAGAAGGTCAGTACCGGAACAACCGCCATTGCCTCCTCTGATCCACTCTCTATATGAAGGCTTAACAATGCCGACCCAATAAGGGCTGCCGGAGCTGCATCCACTCCAAAAATAAACTGAGGCGATGTCGAGAACAGAGCAAATATCAAGATCGGAAATACCGAACCATACAGTCCATAGACCGCAGGAAGTCCGGCAATCTGCGCATATCCCATGGAGATCGGAATGGATACTGCCATGATAATAATACCTGCAAGAAGATCCTTTATGAAATTTTTCTTATCATAATGACGTAATGTAGCCGCTAATGTTATCTTCATCTCTGCCTCTTATATCTGTATATTATTATACTGCCATTATAAAAGAAAAGTGGAGCTATGCACAACCATTATCTTCGCCTTTCTTTTATTCAGCCCCCTGTTATCAACCATCTGATATATGACATATATCAATTTCACCATCCGCCGTCTATCTCCGGCCGGATCTCCGCCAAATCTTTCTTGCTTCCGCTTCCCTGATCAATTCATCTCTGAAATCAGGGTGTGCGATCGATACCAGAGCCTCTGCCCGCTCCCATGTTGAACGGCCTTCCAGATTCACAACCCCATATTCTGTTGCCAGAAAATAAACCTGACTTCTTGGAGAAGTAACGATATCTCCATTAAACTGTGGATGAATTCTTGAATGAACCACCCCTTTACTGTCCTTGTACACAGAACTCATGCAGATAAATGCTTTACCTCCCTTAGATGCAGATGCACCAACGAGGAAATCCAGCTGTCCACCGGTTCCGGATATCTGTCTGACACCTGCACTCTCCGCTGCCACCTGACCATACAGATCAACAGCAACACAGCTATTGATGGAAACCATGTTATCAATCTCACCGATCACCCCAGGACGATTCACGTACTCTAACGGATATGCCGCAACTCCCGGATTATCATCAATCCAATCATATAGGTTCTTGCTTCCGACCGCACAACCAAATACTCCTTTTCCGCGATCGATCTGCTTGTATTTGTTCGTGAGCTTTCCCGCCAGATACATTTTCAGATATGCATCACTGCAAAGCTCCGTATGCATACCAAGATCCTTCAGATCAGACTCCGCAATAATATCACCCAGTGCATTCGGCATACTTCCAATACCGATCTGCAGGGTTGCTCCATCCACGATATAAGGAATGATCAGTTCCGCAATCTTACGATCAACTGCAGTCGGCTCCGGCATCAGCATATCCGGATACGGTTCATGCTCTCCTTCCACGATATAATCAATATCCGAAATATGGATACACTCATCATAACCGCCGCGAACCTTCGGAAGATTCTCATTGATCTCTACGATCACGATATCTGCCGCACGCACGATTGGTGCTGCCACTCCGGTATTGACCGAATAATTAAAATATCCATGCCGATCCATCGGTGACACACTGAGCATAACTACATTTACCTTAAGAAAATACTCATAATATGCTGCATTATTATGAAATACCATCGGAATATAATAGCAGAGTCCACGATCACATAACGATCGCTCATATGCTGAACAATGCCAGCTGTGATAAGTAAAATGCTCCTGACTCTCATCACATTCTGCAACTGCGATCGGCCCTGAGATCAGATTACCACGGATCTTAACATCAAACAGCTCGTCTCTACGTTTCGCCAATGCACGATCCAGGATCTCCGGCTTTCCAAGTGAACAGGTATAATCCACCCAGTCACCATCTTTTACAACGGAAACCGCTTCCTCCGGTGTGCGGAGTTTTCGTCTGTATTCCTCTAAAAAATGTTCGTATGTCATACTGTTCCCTCCTTCGCTTATCCGTCCCTGACACAAATTATGCCTGTAAAACCTCCGACAGCTTCGTGTCTGACTGCAATACTTCTATCGCTTTCTTTTGGTACTGTTCTTCGTGAAGATAAGTATACCGGAATGGTTTTATAGCCGGTGCTTTTTCGATCGCACGGATGAAATCTTCCCGCTTCATGCCGACTGTCTTCACATAATCCCAGAATCCGGTATCTGTAAATACCGTATTGATCCGCTCATATCTGTGATCCTGAACAACACTCATCAGATATGTTGCAACTCCGACCTGAATACCATGAAGCTGCGGACGTTCCAACATCTGATCCAATGCATGTGATATCAGATGCTCACTTCCACTGGTCGGCGCACTGTCTCCTGCAATCTCATTTGCCACACCGCTCATGGCAAGAGAATCTAATAGTTCTTTGATAAACCGTTCATCGTGAATGTCTTTAAACGGTGTCCGCACAAAGCTGTTGACCGCCTTCTTCGATATCATCATCGCAAAGTCATTTACCGAACCATGTCCATGTGCTTCTTCAAAATTCCAGTCATAAAGTGCCGTGATCTTCGATACCATATCACCGATACCGGAAAACAGAAATGCCTCCGGTGCCCCCTTTATCACATCGATATCTGCAAAGATTCCATATGCGATCCCTGCCGGTACGGATTTGCGTCGTCCCTCCACGATCAGAGATGCGCTGGCACTGGAAAATCCATCACTGGATGCCGATGTCGGCACACTGATGAATGGCAGTTTTCTTAAGAAGCCACAATATTTGGCCGCATCAACCACCTTACCGCCTCCGATACCAAGCACTGCCTGTGCTGTATTCGGGAATGAAAATGCAAGCTGCACCAGATCGTCGATCCGAACGGTATCCATCTCCATATATTGGAGTACCTCAACACCGCTGTCTGACATACCCTCCATCACCGTATGTCCAAACATATCGATCAACCCATTGCCAAACAGGATCACAACCTTGTAGATTCCCTCATCTGCAAGATAACCCCCGATCCGTCTGAGCAGATCTTTCTCCACCTTTAATATCGATGGTATCTGTATCTCCCTGGTATCAATCTTCGCCATAATCGCCAACCTCCTATAGTCCTGTAATTTATTATACATTCTCTTATTCAAAATTTCTGCATTACTCTATATTTTGCACGATTCTATATTCAACATACCCTATTTTAACCCAAACTGCAACTTATTCCATTCAGGCCAACACTAACATAGAGCAGTGGAAATACAAATGAAAGTGCTCTGCGTAATAAATATATATATCCCCCTGCTCCGCAACTACGCCATCCTTCAACACAACGATCTTATCAACACCATCTACCGTACGCATTCTATGTGCAATGATAAATATCATAAAATGGTATCAATGCGATCCAAGCAGCAAGGATCGCAAGAACACAGGACGCACAGGTAAAATACTTATGTCCTCCTGCTATGCCCATGAGTCTGGACAATGCACTTTGTTTCTTTTCTTTCATAGTTAACCTCCTGTTACTAAAGTTAGCATTTACTAACCCATGTTTATTTTTATAGGACTGATGCATGTTGTATTTCATGCAGCAGTCCCTATTATCAGAACTTCATTCCGATCACCGCCTGCCAGCCCGCATAGTTAAATGCTCTGACATTTGCCATAAATTCTTTTGCCTCTTCATAGCTCTTATCATGTGTGATGAGTTCATACACATACTGCCATCCGTTCCTGCAATATACATGGATAAAAAAATCATCTATCGGATGTCCTCCATCCGAAAACTGCTTCACAAACTGTTTATAATAGTATTCTTCCTTTGCCGCAAGCCTGTCAAAATATGTCTCATATTCTGTTCCCGCCGAACAGCAGAAGATCAGTTTGAATTCTTCCTGATGTCTGTAAATATATTCCAGTACAAGATCCGTTCCTTCATCTCCGGCACCCTCCGCCTGGCTGATATCTGTCGCTTCTCCTGCTTTTTTTATGCTGTCAGAATAAATCGCCATTAACTCATCTGCGGCTTCTTTTACGATCGCTGTAAATAAGCCACTCTTGTCGCCAAATCTTGTATAGATTGAATTCGTGCTGACTCCACTATCTGCCGATATTCTCCGCAGGCTGGCATCATGGAATCCATATTGTAAGAATTCCTTTCTGGCACTGACAAGTAAATTTTCCGTTACACCTTCTGATTCTTTTCTCATAAACCACACCTTGATCAGTATTTGCATTTATATACAATATAAAATAACAGTGTTATTGTAACGCTGTTATTTTATAAAAGTCAAGATTATTTACACAATTTGTTCTACATTATTTTTCAAATAAGAGAACTACTACTATACCTGTTACCAATACCAGATTACCGTTTTCGGATCGTATACAGACATCCCATTCCTGATACTGCAAGCAGAATATAAAGCACAGCCAGATTCATATCATCTCCTGTCTTGGGTGATGCTGTCCTATCATCTTTTTTCACTTCTGTTGTATCTCCATCACCACTCTGTGTCGTGCTGCCTGTTCCATCTTCTGTACGGTCTGTTGTTGTGCCCTCTGAAGAATTTTCCGTCGTAACTTCTGTTGTCTCTCCGGTTGTGGTCTCTGTTTCCGGTTCTGTTGTTTCTTCTGTTGAAGCTTCTGTTACATCCCCGGTCGTATCCTCCGATGGATCCTCAGTCGTTGCTCCTGTCTGATCCTCTGTTGTCGTCTCAACCTTCTTATATGCGATTGCATAATTTGAAAATCCATCTGTCTGGAACATCACCATTTTAGTTGCCACATCAAAAGAAGCAGGAATAATCTCATAGGTTCCATCCTTTTTCTCATGAATAACTGCCAGCTCACTGTTTGCAGGTTCCCAGTCGGCTTCTATCTGAAGGGATACCTTTGCCGGTTTCTTCAATGTCTCTATATTATTTACCCACAAATTTGCTACTGTATTCTTATACAGGATCTGTGCCAGCTTGATATCAAAATACCCGGTGATGTGATAATCACCTGCTGCCTTTTTAAAAGCCTCAAGCTGTTGCTGTGTGAGAACTGCATCCTTGATCGTCAGTCTATTGTTTCCTGACGTGATCTCATTTTCTGCAAGCTGGATCAATGCTTTTTTCACTTTATCTGTCTTAAGCTCTACCTGATCTTCTGCCTTTGTAAATATGCCGCTGATATGTACATTTTCATCCGGCATTGTATATGAAAATGTAGATGCATCTGACAAAGGCGTTAAAGACTGACCATTTATCGTTATCGATCCAAGCTGATATCCATATTCCGGTACTGCCCGGAGAATAATTTCTGAACTCGGTATAACACTTGCCCATCCATAATTGGTGTCCTGCTTAACACCATCTAAACCAATCGATGTTCCGTCCGGATTTTTGATCTCAAGGATCTCAAGCGTTCCATTCTTTAACAGCTCATAATCTTTCAATCCATTATTACCTGTTTTATCTTTGGCCCATATAATAGTTCTTGGTATGATCGTCGGCTTCTTTGTAACTTCGATCACATATTCACTGGCAGGCGCAATCGTGAATTCCACTGTATCCTTCGTTCCTTCCGGCAATGTGATTGCCTTTCCATTTACTGTGACCGTCCCGATATCTCCATCTCCAAATGCCAGTTGGATCCTGAGCAGATTATAGATTTCACCGGACGCATATCCCTTGCCAGTTCCCTGTATCTGACTGCTCTCAGCTCCGATCTTCGCTGAATTCAGATAAATTTCCATTCCAAATCCATCATAGGTTCCCATGATCTGAATATCATCCGGGTAACCGGGGTTCGGAGGCGTTGATACTTTTTCTATTCTGAAATTCAGATTACCGCTAAAACGGTTTGTATCCAATTTTACATAAGGATTCGAGCTGATATCATACGATTCATCATTGATATATAACTGAAGTTTCACACTTGAGATTCCAAGCAGGTCATCTGGCGAGGAAACATCCAAAACGGTAGTTGCTTTCAGATAATATTCTTTATCTGACAGATCGATCTGCATGTTATTTCCATTGATCGGACAATTTGTGTAACTGTCCATAACAATATCTCTCGTACATAATGTCAGCCTTACTTTATAGGCATCATCAACAGCAAAGGTCGCTTTTCCATTTTCAATAGATGCCCCGATAAAATTCAATGTTGCCATGTTGGTTTCTGCAGCCCTTACCTGTGTGCTGGCAAATGGCAACCATATCATACTGATACACAGCCATAAACTTAGAAAAATCCCTAATTTTTTCCTCATAATTTTGTCCTCCATCTGCTTCCCTCCCCAGGGAAGTTATTTGCAGTCATTCTATCAAAAAGCACCTGATTCCACAAGCGTTTCAGACAAGAAAAATCATGAAAAAAGTCAGGAAAATAGCGAGTTTGAGGCGTTGCGGCAAACACCGGAACGCAGTGCTATATTTCCTGACTGATATAATTTTTATGTCCGTAATTTGTCTTAGAATTTCTTCTCCATACAAATGAAATGTTTGTCAAACAGATCACATTCCCCGACAGTTCTAAACCCGATCTTTGCATATGTCGAGAGTGCTACCACATGGCCTTCCCGAACCAAAATATGGATTCCTTTCATGCCCCTGTTCTTCAACACATCACCGGCATAATTCATCATCTGCTTTGCGATTCCCTGTCCCTGCATATCCTTTCTTACACAGAGTCTGGACAATTCTCCCGACGGTGCCTGATCCTCATGCCAGCAGGTGAGCGACTCCACGGCATCGTCATGGTCGATTGAGATCGTCGCAATGATCTCTCCCGCATCGTTCTTCATCACAAACAGGTCTTCATTCTTAAGGTCAAATGCGATCGTGTTCTCATCCGGGTATGTCTCGCTCCACTCACATGGTCCCCCGATCATCGCATGGTATAAAGCCAGCAGTTCATCTTTATCTTCTTCTGTTGCATTCATTATCTGCATGGTAAGTCCTCTCTTTTCTGTCTTTCTTCGTTTACTTATTCACTCTGCATCAAACAGGTCTTCCATTTCCTCTACGGCTTCATAGTATTTGTTCATCCACTCGCTCATCCGGTCAATTTGTTCTCTGTCCGCTTCCACCTGTTCAATATCCTCCGGCCATTCATCACCCTCATCTATGCCCTGTTGCAGGAGCCAGTTCTCCGCACACTCAAACCGGCACATTCTGCCATCGTCACTTTCGATTGTTACCAGCACCAGAAGCGGTTCCCCGGGCATCCGCTCCTCGCAGCCATAATCTGCTTCATCTATTCTGGTCACAGACCACATGTTATGCATCTCCTTTTTCTTTTGCAACTATAAATAAATTAATATTCATTATAACACAGGTCATCTCAAAACTGAAAACAGGTTCTACCAACATTTCATTGTCGGTAAAACCTGTTTAAATTTATTCTGTAGTATTCTTTATATTAACAGATATTTTTACTTGTTATGTTTCCTTTTCCTGTCCAAAGTTACCACAAGGTCAATGTTGGAAACCTAACCAACCTTCTAGATCTGCTGTGTGTCATATCCTACAAGAGCCAGATAATTAAGAGCCTCTGCACACTCTGATGCAGAGAATGCAGTTTCTGCACCCATCTTCTTTGCCAGTTTAGAAAGGGTATCCATTGTATTCACTGACTGACCGTTTACCTTTGACATAGAATCTTTTGTGATTCCCATTGTTGCCTGTACCTGTGACATGGAAGATTCAAAATTGGCAGCCGTAGTAACCGATGCGGTTCCAAGAGCAGTCACCCCTGCTGTAACGGGTAATAGTTTCTGTCCGGCAGAGGAAATGTTATCTCCTGTGGTCTTTAACTTTTCTCCGGCTGTGGCTATCTTCTGGACTGCCGTAGCTGACTGATTTGCCTGTGTTTCAAGGTTCTTCAAATCCTGCTCCGTCTCTACGGTTTCCCTTTGAAGGGCATCATACTGTTCCTGTGAGATTTCTCCATTGGCAAGTGCTGTATTTGCCTGTTCTGCTACCGTCTTTAAGGTTGCCAGTTTTTCTTTCGTTTCACCAACGGCCTCAGCAAGCAGTTTATGTTTTTGTGCCAGAAGTTCCGTATTGCCCGGATCCAGTTTCAGCAGTTTGTTAACATCCTTCAGCTTCGACTGGGTGGACTTGATCTGTCCATTCACACCTTTAAGGGCATTCTGTAATTTGGTTGTATCACCACCAATTTCTACGGTAATTCCTTGTATACGGCTTGCCATGAATTCTCACCTCCTCTCTCCTAAATTTTGACATAAAAATGCTCGGATTTCTCCGAGCAAGAAAAAGCACCAACCCACTTAAGGATTGATGCTCTCAACTAAATATCAATATTCTTTTCCTTCAAACTTGATCTTACTTTATCTGCATTTGCATAGCCAAAAAACTGATTCGCATAATCTAGTAACAATGAATTCAAAAAGATAACATCTCTTTTTACTAACTGTTTAATTTTATATTGATACACCATCGCACCAGATTTTAAAAATTTATTTGTAGGTGGTTCTATCGTATCTTCACTCCCAAATCCCAAACACGCAGATAAAGTTGGGGCATGTGGCGGATATATTATCCTTGTACCTGAACCCTTTAAGTGCTGTTTATATGCAGGACTCATTGTAATTATTGCCATATTCCTTGATAAAGGAAATATACCATAATCTTGCGGTGATACCATTTGAAGCAACATAGCATCTTCAATCCGACCACTTTGCATTAGTGCGTTCATCTTTCTTACACCAATAGGTCCCATATATGCAGCCCATCCTCTATCAGTAATAATTAAATCCTCTTTACTATTGTTTGTTCTTACAAATACATTATACGAAAAAACAACATCTTTCACATAATTAAAAAGATTCATGTTCTCGCCTTTATTTGCTATCCTAACCAACTCTTCCTTATTTTGACATTCTAAAATCTTATTCATGTTTTCGTAGAAATCACCACTGAATATATCCTTAAATGGGTCATTCTCAAAAATAAATCCATCTCTTTTTAAGGTCTTATACCAGAGATTATGCTCCATATTTTCATCCTTAACTCTTAAAGTCGTAATAATTAAATACTTCTTTATTGTTAATAAGTCCTCTGATGTTAAAGCAATATTGTAGTTTTCTTTAAGAATTTTGTTGTTCAATATATTAGCAAACTGAACCTCTATCTTGTGACATAAGTCTTTCTCAATATTCTCAGGATAATACCCTTTTTCGGAAAATACTGATTTGGTACTCTTGGACTCTATATTCCCTGAATTCAAATCATAATACTGGATTTTTTCGTCTTCACAAAAATGTCTCAAAATGAGTTGAGGAATAAAATGGCTATTAACCATATAATCACCTCTTTACTGATTTGAGTATAACATATTATTAATAATTATTACCATTAAAACTTGTCGAAATCTTCCTGCGTTGCTAGTTCTGCATATTTGCAATCATCGTTTCTGCTCTCTGCATACATATCATTGATAAGACCTATCGACAGCATATCAAGATCTGCCATCGATAAGCCTAACTGCACACATCGAAGCAGAAACAATGGGGTTGTCATTTCACGCTCAGTTGGGCGAACTTTTTTTAGATTCAACATCCGTTTTTACATTCAGTCCCCAGAGTTCAATCAGCTGTGGAAGAACCTGGTAAATAGAGAATCTAAAATTTTATTAAACCGACTAAAGACTCCATAGTTTGTGTGTTTGACTTACTGTTTATATCTATCTTCTCCTAAATATTTTTCTAGTCATTGCAATATAAAATTGCTTATACAGTCTCTCCCTTAAGAGTCCTGGTATTCTGGATAATATACAGAGCGACCGATATGACCATCATTATAGCGCACAAACCAATCAATAGATCTGATACCATCGGTGTAATGTGGAACCATATAATATGCACCGCTGCAGTTCCATATAATAAAAAGGTTACTATCTTTCCATGCCAGTCTGCACCATATACTTTTCCTGTCTTTCGTATCACAAGACATCCACTGACTACCATATACAACTCTTTACCTGCCATTATTACGATTAAAAGAAGCACATGCGGAAAACGAGTAAACAGACAGATTAACATCGCTGCCTGTGTCAGCTTATCAGCCACCGGATCAAGTATTTTTCCTAAATTACTAATCCTATGGAATCTTCTTGCGATATATCCATCAGCAAGATCCGTAAGACCAGACAGCAATAAGATTTCACCAGCTAACAGAGGATTTTTCTTTACACAATAACTCCATATAATTACCGGAATCAGACAAAGCCGAAAAAAAGAAAGAAGATTAGGAACCGTAATAATTCTATTCAAATTTTCTTCCTGATTCACTTCACTCTGCATGTACGGTCACCTCACTTTCCTTTTTTTTAGACATAAACCAATAAAATATAACACAAAATGCTAAAGCAAACACAACACCAAAAACATTTTGAATCACTCTAAGACTAACCGCTCCTTGTAGTCCATAAGTCTCTGCAGCAATGGCTAAAGCACCAAATGTGTTAAATACTGCCTGCCAGCCATATTGTGCTGAAAATCCTACACCGATTCCACCAAGAATTCCTATATATGCATAGATTGACGAAGGAAGCAGAAAATATAATACTGTAAAACATATAACACCTGCAATATTTCCGACAATCCTTTTACGGACTCTGTAGTGCATATCTTCCATAAACGGCAAAATCACGGACATGGCCGCAATACCAGCCCACATTGCACGTGGCATATTACAAAGTTCTGCAATGCAAAGGACAATCGGTACGCATAAAATCTGACATATCTGCCATTTTGTTCTGGAAGAAGTGATATCAAATTCTTGTATCAGATCTTTCAGATTTCTTTTATAAGTTCTGTTTTTATGATTTCGATAAAATACGAAGCAGGTAAGTGCTGCACCTAAAGCCATTCCGACTAATCGCATCTGATAGCTTTTTCCCGTAACATCATAACCATATAGCAGCAGATACCCAAGAACCAATGTAGATTGATTAAACATGAGTGGATTATGGCATCCGAACAGAATCAACACAGCCAGTGCCGCAATATTTAACAGCATTCCCAATACCGGTGAAAACTGATTTGCTAAATGCGGACATACAGTCATAATTACAAAGAACAAAGCCAAAAGCATCGTAGATTGTCCGGTGTGGATCCCCAGATCCGCATTTCTAAACACCATGAGACATAATAAGACTACTACACCTACAATGCTGTTCTCATTTCCAAATAGGATGCTGAACATACTAACAAAGAAAAAACAAAATGCCATTGTAACAGCTATCTTCACCAGATATACCCACATATGATATAATTTTTCTTTTAGTGTTTCACTCTCTTTCAACAGTTTTTTAGAACCTGCCTGATTTAACTGCAACTCCTGATAAAATGTCATATAAATCCTCCTATCTTCTAATTTATCTTAAAACTATATAATCTCATCTTTCTGCTTTGGCAGCTCTATAACAAATCTGCATCCACCATATTCACGGTTTTCTGCTTTGATTGTTCCTCCGGCACTATCTACAATCCGTTTTACAAGTGCAAGACCTAGGCCATTTCCTTCTGCTTTATGAGATCCATCTACCTGATAGAACTTGTCAAATATTCTGGATTTTACATCATCCTCTATTCCTGGTCCTTCATCTTCCAGAATGAACTTAACAGAATCCTGTTCTTGTTTCAGAAACATCGTAATTGTCCCCTTTGAAGGGCTGAACTTAATCGCATTATCTAAAAGATTTATCCAGATATGCATAAAAAGTCCTTCATTCCCAGTATATTTAACTTCCTCCAATTCTACCTGAAAACCAATTTCTTTTTCTGTCCATTTTGTTTCCAATGAAAGAAATGCCTGGCGGATCTGTTCATCCAGACGATATTCCGTTTTTTTCATTGGTATATTCTGATTCTCTAACTTGGATAACAGCAAAATATTACCAACCAATCCGGAAAGCCTTTGGGTGTTAAATAAGATTTTTTCTACATATTCCTCTTGATCCGGAGACAGTTCTTCTCCCTGAAGCAGCATTGTATATCCTTCAATGGCATTAATCGGGGTCTTAAACTCATGAGAAACATTAGATACAAAATCCATCTGCAGCACCTCTGTTGCACGAAGTTCTTTTGTCATAACGTTAAAACTTTGATAAGATTCTCCAACTTCTGCTATACGGCTGTTCGTTTCCAAATGCTGTTCAAAATCTCCCTGAGAAACTTCCTTCATTGCTTTACTAAGTCTGGTAATTGGTTCCAGTAACTTTGCATTGATAAAGGAAGTGATCAGCCCTGCAATCAATGTATTGAAAATCAAAAGCCAGCCAAGCACAGGTATGCTGCCCGGCAGATTAAAAAAATGATTCAAAAAAGCAAATAATAAAGCAGATATGACTGTTGAAAATACAAGTGCAAGCCAGATTGCACCAGTCAGACAGGATCGGATCCGCAATCCTTTTTTTTTCTTTTGTTCCATTATTTTTTCACCACCTTGTATCCAATTCCACGCATTGTTACGATTTCAAAATCTGGGTTATCTTTAAAACGCTCTCTGAGTCTTCCTATATGTACCTCTATTGTATGTGGGTCTGCCTCCGTCTCGTATCCCCATACTTCATCCATCAACTGTTGTTTTGTAAATGTTCTGCCTGGCGAAGCTGCAAGCTTATATAAAAGCAGGAATTGTTTTTTAGGTAAAACAAGACTTTCCTTATCAGTTGTAACCGTCATTGCATCATAATCAAACTCTGTTGAACCGATCACAATTTTGTGTTCATTCAATATCTGTGCACGGCGAAGCAGTGCTCCGACTCTTAAAACCATTTCATTCACATTTACCGGTTTTACCATATAATCATCACTTCCCGAAAAAAATCCCTGACGCATATCATCAAAGGAACCTTTCGCAGTGATCATAAGCACTGGTATCTGATATCCTGCTGAACGAAGTTCTGACACCAGTTCATAGCCATCCATAACCGGCATCATAATATCAGAAATGATCAGATCAATATATTCCTTATCCAATACTTCTAATGCCTGTGCTCCATCCGATGCACTTTTGACTTGATATCCATTCTTCTCAAGCACTTTTTGGAATAGCTGGCTTAATTCTTTATCATCTTCTACAATCAATATTTGAAACACGTTTTCCTTCCTCCTTATTAAAACAGATACCTTGCCCATCCAAGCAGATGCTGTACCAAAAATATTTTTCTCTGACGTTTCTTTGTTAATTCGATTGGCTCTACATGATATGGATCATTATAAGTTCCGCCTTCTAATATCTGGCGGGACACTTTTTCATATTCCATCATGCCCTCTTCCAACTGTTTATTAATATCTTTACTGCGTATTACAAGCATCAGTTCCGTATCCAGATATACACTTCTCATGTCCATATTAAAGGAACCGATTACAGACAGATCATCGTCAATCAGAATACTTTTTCCGTGGTATGAATAACCGCCTTCATATTCCCAGATATTAATTCCTGTACTTAAGATTCTATTTCTGTTTTTCGCATAATCGGCAGACCCAAATGGATTCCTATTATTCGCAACTGAATTTGTCATGATAGAAAAATCTGAAACGTTCTCTGCAATCTCCTCCCATGTATTATACATCATATCATTACAGATAATATATGGCGTGTGGATCTTCACACGATTTTTTGCATTTTTCATCAATTCTCCCAACTGATACCACACTACTGGTTCTTTGGAACCTGTGTGAATAGGATTTGACACTAATGTAATCTTTTCTGTCTCAAAAGTTTCGTCCGTATAATCGGTCTCGCAGATTCTTTCCTTATTCTCCTCAAAATATTTCTGATAGCTGTTCTGCAGCTCTAAAACTGCGTTCTTTACAGATTTTCTATTTGCCAGTTTTTTATTGTTATGAAAATAACCACTGTCTTCCTGATTCCATATGGTTTCAAAATACTCTGACAACTGGTTAACTGAATTTTCTTTCTCAGGTTCATCGCAAACCACTAACACGTCTCTGTCATAGTTCTTATGTCCCGGAAAATCACCCAGGAAATAATTGTGTATATTTCTTCCCCCAAGAATATATCTCTTTCCATCTGCAATCAAATATTTATCATGCATTCTACCCATCATTTTCCACGGTTTCAACGGATTGGCCTTATTATACAGTTTAATTTCAACATTCTCATGGGAAGATAATCCATAGAAATACGGATTTCCTTCCATATCAATCCAGCTCTCCATTCCATCTACTAACAGACGAATATGTACACCTCTGTCTGCCGCATCATGCAGTGCTCCTAAAATCAATTTTCCACTTTCATCGGATTGAAATGCAAAAGTAGAAAGAATAATTTCCTTTTTTGCATTCTTAATCAAACGCACTCTTTGTAAAAGCGCTTCTGGATTCTTTTCTATGATTACTGCCCGTTCTGTATTTTCACTGCATTCGTTCCATGACCCATTTATTGTTTCTTTTTTGGTTGTATTGGACACTTCCGGCTGCTTTTTATATGCAACGCAGATTCCGAGCAATTCATAAAAAACCACACATAAAAAAATTGCCAGTATAACAAGAAGGATTTTACATATTTTATGCTTTATCATTGTACATCACCTGATTCCTTTTTATTTCATACTTATACAATACAAAGTCAATCTCAATTTAACCTCAACAAAATTTATTTTTCATGCGTCATTTCATCTGTTATGATTAGATATGGCGTCATAAACCAACAATATTTTTCAGCTTTATTTATCATACTGATATAAACTTCTTCTCCTACTTGTATAAACTTCAGGATAAAGTTCCCGAAGGTTAATTTTCTTCATTATGTACCTCCATTTCGATTCACGGATGATTGACGGGTGAATCGAATGGAGGCGGAGACCGACACCGGCAGGCAACCGGGTCACCTCCGAAAAAATGGCAACAAAAAACGCCAGATTTCCGTGAGGGAAAACTGGCGCGCCAAGAACAGCCATTATTATACTGAATTACATGGAACGATAATGCCGATGCAATGTTATACTTGCCCGGAGGAGGAGGGCGGCAGAAATGTTTGGTTTCAACCGCCGCGACATCTCAAGCGCAAATCATCGCTGTTAAATAGCAACGGTTTTGTGTTTGGAGTGCTTATTCCTAAAAATCAAAAAATGATTAGGGCAATCCGAAACTCAATCGTCTATTTTTCATAGAGAACACTGGCCGTCCTTATAGCGTTATTCTATTTTCATCATACGGTAGCCCACACCAATATGTGTTTGAATATATTGTGGAGACTCCTCTGTTGGCTCCAGTTTTTTTCGCAATGTTGCCATAAATACCCGCAGCGAAGCCACATCGTTATCCCAACTGCGGCCCCAGATATTTTGTGTGATAAAGGTATGGGTCAGTACCTTGCCGACATTCTTGGACAGCAGACACAACAGCTTATACTCAATGGGTGTCAGGTGAAGTTCGTTTTCATCCAGATAAGCGCATCCCCCGGCATAATCCACTTTCAACTTACCATTCACAAATACAGAACTGGCAGTAAACATCTCTGCCGTCATCAGAGAGAGTCTTCGCTGCGTCACCCGAAGTCGTGCCAGCAGTTCTTCTACCGAAAAGGGCTTTGTCAAATAATCATCCGCTCCGGCATCCAGCGCCTTGATTTTATCGTTATCCTCGCTTCGGGCGCTGATTACAATAATCGGAACATTGGACCAAGAGCGAACCGTTTGAATGACTTGAATGCCATCCATATCCGGCAAGCCCAAATCCAGTAAGATGATTTCAGGATTGTGCGATGTGGCCTCCATAATGGCTGCCGAGCCATTAGGTGCTACCACATAACGATAATCATTTGTTTTTAAAGTGGTCGTAATGAGATTTCGTACAGACGGGTCATCCTCAACCACTAATATCAAAGGTTTATTCATGAAGTTCTACCTCCTCTGCAGGTAATGTAAATTTAAAAGCAGTGCCATTTGGCTGATTGTCTGATACGGAAATCGTGCCGCCGTGGGCGGTCACAATGGACTTACAGAGGGACAGCCCCAATCCAAGGCTTCTGCGGCTGTCGACCACTTTATTGGCCCCACTATAAAACATATCGAAAATACGGGGTTTCTGCTCATCGGGAATCCCAGGGCCGTTGTCGGAAACGGAAACCGTGACCCATTGCTCTTTTTGATCGGTGTGTATTTCAATTACTGAACCGACAGGGGTATATTTGATGGCGTTGTCAACCAAATTGATAATCACCTGAACGATCAGCTTCGCGTCAATGAGGGCAAGGATAAAGTCTTTACCGCTGGTCACACGAATGGTGTGTTCTTTACTTTTTCTGTTGATGTGCTTCAGCGCTTCAGAAACGACCTCATCCATGAGTTCGATACTCCGAGTTAGATTGACCTGTCCGCCCTCAATTCGTGTGACTGCTAACAAATTTTCAACCAGATTGATTAGCCACATGGAATCGTCATAAATATCAGTAAAGGTCTGCTCCCGTAGTGCATCGTCCATTTTTTTATAATTTGCAAGCAAATTGTCTGCGCTGCCGGAAATCGCTGTCAAAGGCGTCCGAAGATCATGGGAGATTGCCCGCAGCAGGTTGGCACGAAGTTGTTCATTTTGTGCCAGGACAGCCGCTTCCTCCTTCTCCTTGGCATTTTTGATGTTTTCCAGCGCCAATGCGCACTCGCCAAGAATGGAAAGAAGCACGCTATTTTCAAAAGAGTCCAATGGAGTACCGTTCACAGCAATACCAGCTACTCCATATACATTCTGGTTAACCCGAATCGCAAGGTATAAACACTTTGCACTGGATAATGTATCTGTTGTGGCACCGGCGTGTTTATTGTTTCGGAAGGCCCAATCGGCGACTGCTTTCTCGTTCTCAGAAATTAAATCTTCCTGAATGCTATTAACAGCACGAAAAACGTTAGGGGTGGCAAGTTCTTTACCATCAGACAGGTAGACCACAATATCTTTTTTCAGCAGCTTCATGAGCTGCCCTGCCGTAGCGGTGATTACCGCATTCTCATCCTGCTCTTTTTGCAGAAGCTGGTTGGTTTCAAAAAGAATCTTTGTACGGTAAGCTGTATGGGCAGATTGTTTCGCATTTTCTTTCAGCCGGGTAGCGAGAGATCCGGAAAGCAGTGTTACTATAAACATAATGGTAAAGGTAATAATATAGTTCGGATCGTCAAAATGGAATGTCAGTCTCGGAGTGGTAAAAAAGAAATTGAAAACCAGCACACTGACAACCGAGGTCAGAATCCCGCACAGTCGGTTGGTTGTGATTACAGCGGTCACAAGTACGCCTAATATATAAACTGCGATAATATTACTCTCCGTGAACCCAAGAGCGTCAAAGCCACAGCCAATTAGTGTAGCTACCAGCAATACAGCTATACTCTTCAGAACATCACGCAGGGGCATCGCATCTACCTGCGCCTTACTCTTTTTTTCCTGATAGCTGGTTCCTGTGCTGGCATCCGGTATCACATGAATATCCAGATTAGGTACGCTGGAAATCAGGCGTTCCGTCAAGGTGGGCTTGCTGAAAATATTCTTTCGTGCAATGGTACTTCGTCCAATTACGATTTTTGAGATGCCGGAAAGACGGGCAAATTCCGCAATCTGATAAGGCACGTCATCGCCATAACTTGTCTCAATCGCAGCGCCAAGTTGCTGAGCCAGACGCTTATTATCCTGCAAACGTTTTTTATCATCGTCACTCATCGCCGCTGTATTTGTCGTTTCCACATAAAGAGCGGTAAATGTTCCCCGAAAGGCTCTTGCCATCCTTGCAGCAGTCCGAATGATTTTTGCGTTGGATGGCGACGAGGAAAGACATGCCAGAATGCGCTCGTCTGTATGGTAATCGCCTCGGCTCTGTACTCTGGCGCTTTCCGTCAGCAAGTTCACCCGGTCAGCGCACCGACGGAGGGCGATTTCCCGCAATGCGGTGAGATTTTCCAGCGTGAAAAAATTAACTGTTGCCCGCTGCGCCTGATCTTCCCGGTACACATTTCCACTTGCCAGTCGTTCCAGCAACTCCGCAGGCTCAATATCCACCAGTTCTACCTGATCTGCTTGATCAAAGGTGGAATCCGGAATACGCTCCCGCACAAGAATTCCGGTGATAGAGGCTACTGTATCGTTGAGACTCTCAATATGTTGGACATTTACAGTCGTATAGACATCAATTCCAGTATTTAGCAGTTCCTGAACATCCTGATACCGCTTCGTGTGCCGACTGCTTTCGGCATTGGTATGGGCCAACTCATCCACCAGTATGAGCTGAGGATTTCGCTTGAGTGCAGCATCAATATCAAATTCACGAAAGGTCATTCCTTCGTAAGCAACTTGTTTCACAGGAAGCTGCTCCAAACCGTCCAGAAGTGCCATCGTCTGGGGTCGGGCATGGGGTTCTATGTATCCAGCAACCACATCGATGCCACGCTCCTTAGCCTGATGAGCCGCCTGAAGCATGGCATAGGTCTTTCCGACACCTGCGGCATAACCGAAAAAGATTTTGAGTTTTCCGCTTTTCTTAGTGGATGCATCGTTACGGATCACACGAAGACGCTGATCCGGATCTTGTCTTGGCAGTTCCATTTTAACCCTCCTATCTGTCACTCAAGTAAAAGCGATTTCCTTTTTCAATATTATAACACACAACGTCAAAGCCTACATCTGCGACTGATCCACGGCAAATTTGTTCAGGCATCCAATGAAAAAATCGACGACAGGTAATTTTTTGGAATCCCTCCATAGTGCTATTTGTGTGATTTGATTCTGGGTAATCGGCTCAAAATTGTTTTCCAGAAAAACATCCAGTTTATTCATCAGAAAATCCCCAAAAATAAATATGGCTGATGTACTTACAAGTAAAATAACATCCTGCATGGATTCACCCCCAATTCCTTTGATTTTTCTTAAAATCAAGTATGAAAGCACTTTTGCAAATTTCTGTTACTTCCTAACGCCAACATGGTATCTCCTGCTTTCAGCACTGTGTCTGAAGTAATAGATAACTCCAGCTTGCCGCTTTTCTTGATTCCCATAATGTTAATATTGAATTTTTTACGAATATCAAGCTCTCCAATCGAATGGTCCGCCCAATCTTTGGGAATGGGAATCTCAAACATGGCATGATTTTCATCCAGTTCTATGTAATCGAGAATGTGATCCGCACTGTAACGGATTGCTGTCCACTTTGCGAGCTGTTTTTCCGGGTAGACTACTTCATTTGCACCGTTACGCAGCAAAAATTTTTCCTGAACATCAGTTGCAGCTCTGGAAACTACAAACCTCGCTCCTAATTCACTGAGCAGAGAAGTTGTTTCCAGTGAACTTTGAAAGTTGTTGCCGATGGCCACAATGCATACATCATAGTTGCGAACACCGAGAGATTCCAAGAAATCGGCATTCGTACTGTCTCCAATCTGTGCATTGGTAACAAGGGGCAGAACAGCCTCTACACGTTCCTCCGAAGTATCTACCGCCATCACTTGATGGCCCAAATGATTTAAGTGCAGGGCAATATGCTTTCCAAATCGCCCCAGACCAATTAGAAGAATTGATTTCATAATGTCTCCTTTATCCTACTGTTATTTTTTCCTTTGGTAGTTTTGAAACTTTCTTTTGTGCACTGGACAAGGCCGCAAAAATTAATGTAAGGCCACCGACTCGTCCAAAAAACATCAGCAGAATCAAAACACTCCGTGAGAGCAGATTCAGTTCCGGCGTAATTCCCAGGGACAGGCCGACTGTGCCAACAGCTGAGGCAGTTTCAAAAAGGCAGGTAAGCATGGGAAGTCCTTCGGAAACGCTGATGATAAGCCCACCGGTACAACATAGCGTGATATACATAAGCGAAATTGTCGCTGCATTTTTTACGACATCATCATCAATGCGACGTCCAAAGAGGTTGGCATTTTCTCTGCGCCGAAAGGTAGAAATCGCAGTAGTAAGCAAAACAGCAATGGTTGTTGTTTTCAAACCGCCTGCGGTAGACCCGGGACTACCGCCGATCAGCATCAGCGCAATGGTGATAAATTGTCCGGCCTCACTCAAATCAGTTAAATCCACCGTATTAAAACCCGCCGTTCGTGGTGTCACAGCTTGAAAAAGAGAAGATAAAAGCCGTTCCTTTCGGGTAAGATCAGCAAACTCAAAAAAATAAAAGTAAATTGCCGGAACGATCAATAAAACCGCTGTGGTACAAAGAATCACCTTACTCTGCATCCGATATTTGTGCAAATGCAATCGATTTGTCCGAATATCATCCCAAGTCAGAAAGCCAATGCCTCCAAACACAATTAAGAACATAATAGTAAAGTTTATGACTGGATTTGCTGCATAGCTGGTCAGGGAGGAAAAGGGAGTGCGCACACCCAATAGATCAAAGCCTGCGTTACAAAAAGCGGACACGGAATGAAACAGTGCCATCCAAAGTCCCTTTTTCCCGAAATCACGGCAAAACACCGGCGCCATCACGGCTGCACACAGCAGTTCCATCACCAGTGTCACCCTGACGATAAAGCCAGTCAAGCGAACGATTCCCCCTACCTTTGGCGCTGAAATCGCCTCCTGCATGGTACAGCGCTGCATCAAAGAAATCTTCCGACCGGAAATCATTGCAAAAGATGCGGCTATGGTAATAACCCCCATGCCTCCAATCTGAATCAGCAGTAAAATGACAAACTGGCCGAAGGCCGACCAGTATGTTGCCGTATCATGTATAATGAGTCCGGTTACACAAACTGCTGAGGTAGAAGTAAACAATGCATCCGAGAAAGGCGTTGCCAGTCCGCTTCGGCTGGAAAACGGCAACATTAAAAGGAAGGTGCCGAAAAGGATCACACCGGAAAACCCGAGGATGATAATTTGAAACGAAGTCAACTTCCTTTTTAACAACACTACTCCCATAACTGCAATCCTCCTTTATACCCCTTTATGTGCCCTTAATTATAAATCAAAGGGAGTAAAGAAAGTAAAAGAGAATGCGCATCTGTATTAAGACCGTCTAAAGATGCAGGACTTATTCTTTTTTATCACGAGCTTGTGCCAGAAATTCAATCAGCCGTTTCCTTGTCAGAATCCCGCATAGAGCATTCCGGCCATCAACGATGGGGACAAAATTCTGATTCAGCATTGAAGTTACAACCTGCTCGGAATCTGCATCTATTTGTAACGCAGGGCAAAAATCTCTGCGAACAATGCTGCCAAGTCGGTATCCCTCCTGTACTTTCAAGTCTGTACCTCCATTTCTATCGAATCACCATGCCACTTCCTACATAGTGGCATTTTTCTTCTACCTGCATAACGTTACTTGGTTTCTTACCAGAATCCTTTTTCTTTCTTGATACTTCTGCATACACACGTTTATATTTATCTGTTCCAACATTATCGAAAAAAGTCGAAACATTATTCACGTCAAATCGCTTATCTCTCTGAAGTAAACGTACAAACCAGCGTATGTCATTTTTTGTCCCTTGAAGCCTTATCTTTAACATATAGGCACCTCCTTGAATAGAAAAATAAAAGGCAGGGATATTCAATATTTGTAATTAAATATCCCTGCCAAATTGGCTATTTTATTCACTTTTATTCATCAAAGAATATTGTGTCCCTCGTGTCGACTCTATAGCCGACAACGACATGAATTCTGTCCACTATCTGCTTTTTATTCCTTTTCACATCGGTTCTGCCGAAATTGAAAAAGCTGCAAAAGTGCGTAAATTCAAGGATTTTCACGAATCTGTACGACGTAGCCCTATTATAGTCTCCACATGACACGATACGTCCTACTTGATGTTAGCCGTCGGGAGAGCTTTCGACTTGGCCTATTCAGAAATCATCACTCTGCCTGTGCATCAAAGGATTGTTTCACAATTTCCATGATTTGCTCTAATTCATCCTGATGCTCCATAAACAATTCTACATCGCCATTTCCCCAACGTCCTAAGCCAGTAATATCTTTGCAAATACCATTAGGGTCATTAATCTCTGAAAACTTCATATTAATCGAGATACGCAATCTTTGTTTCTGAAAAACAATATCAACAAAATTAGTATCTAGTTTATAGGCAACATACAACTTTTTATATTCCTTCTTAACCGCAGGGGATAAGTTCATAATGCGCTTATCTAAAGACTCGAATAGTATTCTTGTAAAAGCATTCACATCATATGTTTCCAAGGAATATTTCTGCACTGTTTTATCTTCTACTTGATATGGCGCAAGTTCTGCAACTGTTAAAGTTGGATATGGCCAAATAGATTCTGCTTTCTTTGCTAATTCGTTTGCCCTCTCTTGGATATGTTTTTCATTCCACTTATTTTGCAAAACCACATATTTATTAAGCCTAAGTGCACTTTCTTTGAATCCACCCGGCATATCCATCTTTTCCAAGAAAGGCCTGTCACTCATTTCAGAATTATATGCAGTCAAAGTAAGATTGCCAATTGTATGTAAATACTTTTTCTGAACCTCTTGCCACTCAGTACCAAGATCAGCTTGCCACTCTAAAGAAAGATTTTTGTTCTGCGGCATAATATGCTCAATGGTGTAATTCTCTATTATAATCGGAGCTTTGTTTTCAAAGTTTTCCAAACGACTGAGAATATAATTTCTAGCACGCATATTATAAATATCACGGCTTACAAATGCATCTTCAAACTTATCGTCATCTGGGAATTCTTTATATGTATCCTGCATCACGAAAAATGCCTTAATAGAATTCAGATAATCATCTGGTCTAATATAATTCTTCAATGTTGCAAAGGTTTTGTTCATTGAGTTGGTCGGGATCTCACAAATTGCACGTCTCAGAACATAGCTAATACAAAGCTTCAAAATTTTCTTCAGTTCATCTGATGTAATTAGTCCTTCTACGCAGTCATGATGAATTTTCAGCAAGAACGGGTAAGATACTTCCATTCTTAAATCGATAATGTCCTCATATAACTTCTTTAAATCCGTGTCAGTATTTCGCTTGAATACAATATTTGTATAATATTTTGCATATTCAAGCAAATCTTGACATAATTCTCTGATAGTTCCAAATTCACAATTCAAATGATACAATTTAAATTCTTCATATACACGTCCTTGCTTTGGAATACGAGAAAGTTTCATGGTCAAGTAATGGCGGAAGAAAGCATCCATTACCGTTCCTTGCGTTTCATAGATAAACAGCTGTTCCATAGGCCGCCAAAGATGTTCATATACATAAGTTTGTTCAGATGGCTCTAATCCCATCAAAACATAGTTACGAATCAAATCAGATTCAGAAAGTTCCTTACCAGTAGAATTCAAACTTTCAAAAATTGCCTGTGCATCGTCAACAGCGCGATCTAATGTGATATTAACAATTTGTAATTTTCCAATTGACTCATATACCTCTGCAGGCTGAATTTCTTTATCAGCAAGTTTTCCAGCAAAAAAATTGTAATTTTCAATCAGTCTTGATCTAGTGCCTTCTGCAATTGGCTTTTCCTCAACAAGGCTTATAAGAATATCTCTATCTGTTTCAGTCAGCAGTAACTTATATCGTTCATCACCACTTTCATACTCGTTTTTTAGAAGCATATTATCTATACGACGAGCATTGATTGTTGTGTCATTCGGATTCTTTATTGCATAATCACGCAAAGCCAGAAGAAGCAGTGTTAAGGTAGTCATTCGCTGTTGGCCGTCAATAATCATATATTTCTGAACACCTGTTGGCATTGCCTGTTCAGCAATATTAACAATAGAACCTACAAAATGGCCCACTTTACCTTTTCTCTGCATCTCTACAATATCGTTCCAAAGTCGTTTACACTGATCTATATCCCAGCTGTAGAATCTCTGATAAACCGGAATCAAGAATTGCTTATTTCCGTTCAATATCTCATAAATATTGCCTTTACGTGCATCCATATCGCACCTCCATTACTTCTTTTCTCCATAAGAAACCGTATCCTCTGCCACCTTGCTTAGTTCTATTTCAGATACATATTTATAGAGTTTTTCCTCTTTTCGTGGTTCCACATTATCCGTCCAAAGCTCACACTGACTAATTACTGTGCTTATTGCAAAATCATAGTCTTCCGGCGGATACTTATATTTCTTGAGGAGTCGCTTAACCATCTTACGCATCTGCGCTCTAGCAGTTTCTTTCTTCTGCCAATCGATAGTGCGATTCTTACGAAGCATTTCTGTAAGTTCTCTTGTCAAAGCAATCAACTCATCATTCTTATAAAAATCCTTAATATGCTCTGGTTTTGTAAGGGCATCATAAAATGCAAGCTCTTCTTGTGAAAGCCCCAGTTTCTGACCATTCTTATAGAGATTTGCAATTTCCTCTGCAGTTTTCAGCAGTTCTTTAATAACTTCTTCATTGGTGATTAGTCCGTTATAATAAGAGTTCATCAGTTGTGCAATCTTTTCCGAGAATTTTTGTGACTGTACCACATTTGTTCTCTTGTAAAGAGCCACTTGCTCGGCCATGAGTTTTTTCAAGATCTCGACAGCTATATTTTTTTCCTTCATCCTAGAGATTTCATCCAGGACTGCCGGATCAAACAAGCTGAAATTTTCACCACCACTTTTGCTGCTGTCAAATAAGCTGATGACACCTTCGCTCTGTACTGCCGCTTTCAAAAGTTCGTTGATTTGATCGTTAATCTCAGTAAGCGACAGGCTCTTTCCACCGGTACCACCGTAAGTGATCTTAATAACCGTAGATCGCAAAGCTTCCATATAAGCTGCTTCATGCCTTTCCTGTTCTGTTGTCATACTTGAACAAAGCGAATGAGACTGTTTCAAAAGCATAGCTTCCTTCAAGAACAAATCTTTTCTTTCTGGTACACTTGCATCGAGAATAAAGTTTACACCACCCGTAATAAGCTTAGCCATTGTAAGCGGAGAACCACCTACAAAGCCGCTAAAATCAAAGCCATGCAGTAAATCCTTGCATACCTGCAGCTTTTCTTGAAACTTCGGATAGGCCATCTTTGCAATATTCATGTCACCATATTTAGACTGATCGCGTTTCGTATATTCTTTCATCGCCGCCTTTAGAGCTGACGCAATTCCAACATAGTCTACGATCAAGCCACCTTCTTTGTCCTTGAATACACGGTTAACACGAGCTATTGCCTGCATCAAATTATAGCCATGCATTGGCTTGTACACATACATGGTAGCTAAAGAAGGTACGTCAAATCCGGTAAGCCACATATCTACAACAATGGCTATTTTCATTGGATCATTATTATCTTTAAATTTCCTCGCGAGTTCTTCTTTGTGCGCTTTGGTTCCGATAATCTCTTTCCAATCTTCCGGGTCATTGTTACCACCAGTCATAACCACACCAACTTTATCTGTCCATGTAGGTCTAATTTTTAAGATGCGGCGGTAAATTTTCATTGCAATCGGGCGAGAATACGCCACAATCATGGCTTTCCCTGTCAGAAGATTTGCTCTGTATTTTTCATAATGTTCAACGATATCATCACAAAGAGATTCAATCGTAGAATCTGCTCCCAGTACGCTTTCCATCTGGCCAAGCATCTTTTTGCTCTTCTCGATCGTTTGCGCATCGGATTGTTGCTCCAAGACATCATAAGTGGAATCAATTAACGCCAGCGTATTCTCATCCAACTTTAGATGAACTACACGGCTTTCATAATAAACCGGACGAGTAGCGCCATCTTCCACGGCCTGTGTCATATCATAAACATCGATATAGTCACCAAAAACCTCACGAGTATTTCTGTCCTTAGCTGAGATCGGTGTACCAGTAAAGCCAATAAATGTAGCATTCGGCAATGCGTCATGAATAACACGGGCATTACCAATTACCGTATGTGCTTCCTTTTCACCGTTTTCATTCTCTGACATAACGATTTTCTCATCAAAACCATATTGTCCACGATGTGCTTCATCCGCCATAACAACAATATTTCTGCGTTCCGATAAAGCTTTCTCTCCACGCTCAAATTTAAACATCGTAGTAAATATAATTCCATTTGCACTTCTGCCATCAAGAAGTGACTTCAGATGTTCCTTGCTCTCCGCCTGTACCGGTGTTTGACGCAAGAAATCTGCACATTGTGAAAACTGTGCATAGAGCTGATCATCCAAATCAATACGGTCTGTCATAACTACGATGGTCGGGCTATCTAATGCATCTTGCAATAAATGTGCATAGAATACCATCGACAATGACTTACCAGAGCCCTGTGTATGCCAGAACACACCACCCTTACCATCGGTCTTTGTTGCTACCTTTGCTTTCTCAATAGCTTTACGTACTGCAAAATACTGATGGTATCCTGCTAATACTTTAAAACGATTACTGCTTACGCCTGAAAAAAGAATAAAATTCTTCAAAATATCAAGCAAACGTTCCTTTTGGAACATACCCTCATAGAAAGTTTCAAAGGACGCATACGCAGTATCTTCATAATTACCGTCTTTTGTTTTCCATTCCATAAAACGATCTAATCCGGAGGTGATAGTTCCAGCCTTATTCGTAGATAAATCACTAATTACACAAATCGCATTATAATAGAAAATAGATGGAATATCCTGCATGTAATTTCGAATCTGATGAAATGCATTTTCTGCTCCAACTTCATCCTTAGCCGGGCTCTTCAATTCCATCAAAACAAGAGGCAATCCGTTAATAAATAGAATAATATCCGGACGACGGTTATTTCCATTTTCTAAAAACGTAAACTGATTTACCACATAGAAAGAGTTGCTATTTACATTTTGGTAATCAATCAAACGTACAATCGACGATTGCTCCTCGCCCTTCACAAAAAACTTAACCGTAACGCCATTTTGCAGATAATCCATGAATATCATATTCTTCTGCAGCAGGCTTCCGGTATCAAAATTCTTTAATTTAGACATTGCCTCATCAATAGCTTCTACAGGCAGACCACGGTTGATACGCACCAAACTATCTCTCAGAATAGAATCCAGAATCGGACTGGTATAATCTCTATCAAAATCCGGAGCGTAGAGGTGGTCATAGCCCATGTTTTCAAACAATTCAATGATTGCCTGTTCATATGTATCCTCTGTAAATAAATTTGGCATGTTCAACCTCCTGTATTTTTCGTTATATTCCAATAAGAAAAATATTTTCTGTTCCTCATTTGTAAACTTAATTACTCTTCATATATAATTTCTTTTATCTTCACAGCATCTTCGTTATTATCATCCTTACAAATCATGCTATAAAATTTCTTAACATCCTTATCTTTCAAAATATACATGACTTGTGTGTTTTCTAATGCAATTTTATATAACTTATTTTTTTGCTTTACCGACCAGTCTTTAATCTTTGAAAGTTGTCCTATAACCGTATGCGTATTAGCAAAGCTTTCACTATCTTCAAGTTTATCTATTAATTCTTCTTTCTTGCGTTCTTCTTCACTTTGACCTTTCGTTTCAGATATTTTCTCTGATACACAATCAAAATGAATCTCTTCAAGAATTTCATTAGAGATAGTTCTGTCAATTATTTTTTTAACCAATCGTTCAAGTGTTGAATCTTCTTCATAATCAGCTGGAGCAAAATATTTTATCCTGTTCTCATCAAGCATCCTGAAAACCTTTGATTTATCCTTTGAATCAGAATCATACACTCCTATGGAATGTCCTCCATTTATATTTACAAGCTTCATGCACGGAATATCCGTATCACTATCCCCAATATAAATCATATTTCTAAATGGCACTCTATACTGATTAGGTTCAAAGAAAGAATTAACTTCTTGATCATTTACATCAAGCACTCCCTTTTCTATTCTAAACAAAAATTGTGTTTTATTGGTATAATTAACTACCTGTGCCGGCCATACTGCTTCTCCTGCATCATTATAATAGAATGAACTTGCATATATTTTCTTAAACTCTTTTGCTACCTCTGTACCTTCAATCATTTCTTTTAATCCAGATGAAATAATGTAATGTTCTACAATAACCCCCTTACTTTTACCATATTCGTTAATTCTGTCAAACCATGTGCTAACCCCTGGAAACAATCGTACCTTACCACCATCTTGACGTAATGTTTCCTTTGTGAATAATACTTTTCCTCTTGATTTGTCACGCATCATATACATATAAGCAAGATTTTGATCCATATCATTGTCTGATGCTAACTTATTTGATTCCTTCCAGAAATCTGCCACTTCATACTCAATCGACTGTATATATCCTTGTGCTTGCATATCTTCTGGAGATAAGGTTTTGTCAAAATCATAACAAATTGCTAAAATAGGCTGTTTTTTCATATATTTTTCCTCCCTTTTTCATTCATTTGAAAATTATAAACAATAATTTAGTGGCTTAGATGTCTATATCAGAGACATCAAGTTCACCGGACATTAAACGAGGAAGCAAGGTATCACGAATATCCTGCAAGCGGCAAATTTCATCGTAATTATTGCGAATGGTTAAATCCATCGGTGCTACAATCCTTTCAAATTCGTCCAAAATATCATCAGATGGTATAAGAATTGGCATATCATTCAACGAATTACGATTGATAGAACCAAAAACCGTTCCCTCGCCATTGAAAACATCTAACTGCTTTTTTAGCGAAAACATCGTGTAAAGAACAAAGGATTGATGGTTGGATTTAGAATGAATGGCAGCAAGTCCACGACCAATGCAGCAATCCGTATGAGCGACATTTAGGTCGCCTACCGGCGCTCGAACGCTCATCAAAGTATCATTTGACCGTGCCATTCGTTTAGGTTCAGTGGTGTATAGACGAACTGACGGAAATCTAAATCCAAATTCCGCACGACCTTGAAAGAAAATTGTGCCAGTTCCGTCCTCGTTATAGCTACTGCCACTTGGCGACTGACCAATTGTAATATCAGCAATATCACTTAAAGTGCCTTCTGCCCAATCAGAACGAGCATTATCTATGAACATTTGCTGATAGATTGCCTGAGCTTGCTGCTCTAAATTATTGTTTATTTCTTCATTTTCTTCAATTTTTTTATCGATAGAATTTAGTATCTCAACTATTTTCCTTTGAGTTTCTATCTTTGGTAGCATAAGCGGTATCTGTTCGATAACATTTCTTTTGGCAATATTTACTTGTACAGAACCACTTGAACGTGAAACAATAGCATTATATCCATCTCTTGATGTAAAGAAATATTTCAAATACAACGGCAATATCTTATTTTGATCTACTCTTAACAGCAAAAGTGCTTGGCTAATAATCCCCTTGGGATCATCACTTCTGATAATAGAAACTTTTCCTACTGTCCCTGAACAACTTATTATTAAGTCATCAGTATTTACCTGAAATCGCTTCATCTCATTGAACTTTTGCTCATCAATATAATATCTAAAATGTCTACTATTATAGATAGCATGTTGTTGTTCATATACTGGTATACCATTATCTTTCATATCACCTCTTTTAAGTGCTGATCCAAATGGTCCTCTTATATAGCCTTTATCTACTAAAACGTCAGAAAGATATGTATTGTTCCATTCAGCCATATTCGTTTTCCTCTCTATCCAATATATTTACGATGAGCAATCTTAACATTGCTCTGCTTGACCATTGCATATTGCAAGGTTGTATCTATCTTTCTATGCCCCAAGAGCTGTTGAAGCTGCTCAATGGGCATTCCTTTATCTATTGCCATAGTTGCAAGTGTACGCCTGAATTTGTGCGGGTGTACCTTGTTAAGTCCTAATTGCTTTCCAAATTCTCTCAGACGGACTTCAACGCCGCCTATTTTCAATCTTTTGTGCGGTGATTTCAGTGAAACAAACAGTGCCGGATTATTGTCCCTTCTGCTCTCCAAGTAATTCTGTAAATGTATCTTTGTGCGAGCATCAAAATAAACCACTCGCTCTTTACTGCCTTTACCAAAAACAACACATTCTCTTTCATTAAAGTCAATATCATCTCTGTTGAGCAGCACCATTTCGCCAACACGCATACCCGTTGAAGCAAGCATATCAATAATCGCCAAGTCTCGAAGCTCTGTGCAGTTATCCCTCATAAGCTCCAAAGCTTCATCAGAGTATGTTTCCTTAATATTAGTACCAGTTTTTACTCTGTGTATGCGCCTAACCGGGCTTTTCAGTATGTAATCTTCATCCTCTAACCAAGAGAAAAAGCTGGACAGAATACGACGAATATTGTCTATCGTAACCTTACTTGACTTCTTCTTTTCTTGATATTCTGTCAGGTATCCGCGTATATCGTCTGTTACTATGTGTTTAACATCTTTTTGAAGTTCATCAAGCATGGCTTCAATAGTTGCCTTATAGTATTTAAGAGATTTCTCGGAACAGCCCTCTATTCTCTTTGCCGATAGAAATAACTCTACATAGTTCTGCTCCGAGTATTTCTCTTTGTTTTGATTTTCCGTTACCTCATACTTTGCAAGAGTATATCGCAACACCTCTTGCAATTTTTCATTTTGCGCGTTGTTCAGGTAAGGCAACATTCCCTGAATAACATCTTTGATTAAATTCTGTTTCACAGTCAATTCTCCTTTGAAATATTTTAGAGAACGACTATGGGGCGGAAGTCCCCTGATATTAACTCCCGCCACCCACAGAAGTTATGGGATATGTTATAAACAATAATTTAGAGCAACAAGCTCAGGCTATATACCGTTCTTGGTTTGTTAATTATGAACCTTTTGACGGAACGAAGCCAGATGACTGGTCAGATGGTACAATTGATGATCTCGGAACTGAAATCATATGTGGAAAAACACCCTCTACCAAGAAAAGTGAATATTATGGTGGTAATACTCCATTCATAACAATTCCTGATATGCATGGCTGCGTTTATATTGTTTCTACCGAGCGTTATCTTTCAGATGCAGGTGTTGCTTCTCAACCGAAGAAAACACTTCCACCTAATACTGTATGCGTAAGTTGTATAGGGACAGCCGGTCTGGTAACTTTGGTATCCGAAGAGAGTCAATCTAATCAACAGATTAACTCAATAATTCCCAAAGAAGGTATCTCTGTATATTATATCTACCTATTAATGCAAACATTAGCCGATACTATCAACAAACTTGGGCAAAGTGGTAGCACAATAGTCAACTTAAATAAAACACAGTTTGGCAAGATACAGGTAATGATCCCATCCGAACTTGTGTTACAGGACTTTGATTCCCTATGCAGGCCCTTGTTTGATACAATACTTTCAAATCAAAAAGAAAATATTAACCTATCAGAGCTTCGTGATGCATTGTTGCCAAAACTTATGTCCGGGGAACTTGATGTGTCCGACATTGACCTTTAAGCCACTAAATTATTGTTTATCTCTGTGTTAAGCTGTATTTTTTTGTCGAGTGCATCCAGTATTCCTGCAATTTTCTCCTGTTTCTCATATGTAAAATCAGGAACGTCATATTTCATAATGGCTGCTTTATCACCACGAGGCATCTTTGTGCCTTTTGAAGTCGACATCGAATAGTCAAAAAATGTATCGTTTGCAAGCACATAGTACAGGAAGCGCTTGCTCACGCCATTCTTTGCTCTAAACACAAGAACATCATTAGAACACCCGCCATTGAACTCAGCAAACCATATCTTCTTAAAGTATGGCCTGATATTCGACACTAAAATATCACCGGCAAGGAATGCCTGTGTTTGCGCTACAGTCGGCAAGGAAGTCGCACTTGTGATGCCCCTCTTATTGGGCATCATATTCTCCGTAGATATATAAGTATCAGCATCCAAGATGGCGACATCAACTTTTCCCTTGGCATATTCGCATATATCTGCAAGATTATACTTCATACCCAATCGCCCCCAGCTTCTTCCTGATTTCGTCCTCCAGCTCATGCGACTTTGCAAACATTTCCGCCAGTTCAGATGTTAACCTATCCATCTTTTCCTCAAACGGCTCATCGTCAGCTTCTTGTTCTTCGATACCAACATATCTGCCCGGAGTAAGAATATAATCTTGCTTTTCAATTTCAGCCGTATCTGTAACAGCACAATATCCTTTTACATTTTCAAGAGTTCCATCGACAAAAGCCTCATAGGTATCTGAAATCTTCTTGATATCATCGTCCGTCAACTCACGAAGTTTGCGACTTACCATCTTGCCCATCTTGCGAGCGTCAATAAATAATGTCCTTCCTGGTTGCTTCTTCTGCTTATTAATAAACCAAAGTGAAACCGGAATCTGTGTTGTATAGAAAAGCTGAGTAGGCATTGCGACAATGCACTCAACCAAATCAGCATTGATGATATTCTTACGAATTTCCCCCTCTCCGCCTGACTGAGAAGAAAGAGATCCATTAGCAAGTACCATACCAATTCTTCCTGCCGGTGCAAGGTGATAAATCATATGCTGCAGCCATGCAAAGTTGGCATTTCCTGCTGGTGGTATTCCATATTTCCAACGCTGATCTTCTTTTAGTTTATCCAATCCCCAATCGGAAAGGTTAAAAGGAGGATTGGCCATAATATAGTCTGCCCGCAATGTTGGATGGCGATCATCTAGGAATGTATCTGCAGCATAGGTTCCAAGATCTGGTTCAATTCCACGAATAGCCAGATTCATCTGTGCCATCTTCCATGTAGTCGGATTTGAATCCTGACCATAGATAGAAATATTGCTGATGTTCCCACTGTGATTCTCTATAAATTTTGCAGATTGAACAAACATACCACCTGATCCACAACAAGGATCATATACTCTACCCTTAAAAGGTTTCAATACTTCCACCAAAGTACGCACTACACATGACGGTGTGAAAAATTCACCGCCACGCTTGCCTTCTTGTTCAGCAAACATAGAAAGGCAATACTCGTAGGTACGACCCAAAATATCCTTTTCACTACCATGTTCGATCATCTGGATATTAGTAAATAAATCTACCACATCTCCTAATCTTCGCTTGTCCAATTCTGGACGTGCGAAATTCTTAGGGAGAATGTCTTTCAATCGTTTATTCTCTTTTTCAATAGCCCGCATAGCATTATCAATAACCGTACCGATTTCCGGAGTATGTGCTTTTGCTGCTATCTCACTCCAACGTGCACCTGCAGGTACAAAGAAAATACCTTCAGAAGTATATTCATCAATATCTTCCTCGAATCCGTCGCCTTCTTCAACAAGTTCTTGGTACTTATCATCAAATCTGTCTGAAATATACTTTAGGAAAATCAATCCCAGAACGACATTCTTATATTCTGATGCATCCATGTTTCCACGAAGCACACAAGCCGCATCCCATATTTGTTTTTCAAATCCAATATTGGCTGTATTTTTATCCGCCATTTTAGCTCTCCTCCTCTGATGATTCATTTGGGACTATTTCCGCAATATCAGCAATATCACACTTGAGATACTCGCATATCTTTACAAGCACATCTGTAGTGATATTTGCCCCCTTACCAAGCTTTGCTACAGATGCAGAACTAATTCCCGCCTTCTTAGCAAACTCTGTTTTCTTCATATCTAATTCTACAAGTTTCACCCATAATTTTTTATACGATAGTTTCATTTTGTCTCCTTTGTGAGGTTTCCCTCTAGCTTGGCATAATCCATGATCAGCCACGATCAAAACTCAAGAATCCAATTTTACTATTATGGATTCATACTTAACAGCAGGTCTCAAAATATTTTTTAAAGTATAACACATATTTTTCACGTTTTTCAATCTTCTGCAAGCTATCGTTTATAAATTATTTACGAACGCAAATAAATTCTTTTTTTCCGGAAGATAAAACATCTGTCCCATACATGTCTTTAAACTGTCTGACCTAACCGGAAGCTCACACGTGACCACAAAGTGCGTAGTATAAATAAGATTGTCCATGAGCTAGAACGTGATAGCATTCTCCCCAGTACAAGAGGAAAAAGACGGCATACAAACACCATCAACAAAATTCTTTGAAACGAAAAATACATCGGCGATGCTTTGCTCCAGAAAACCTACAACACCAACATTCTTAACAATACCCGAGTTAAGAATAACGATCTTGTCCTACAATATTACGTAAAAGACAATCATTAAGCCATTATTCCAAAGGGCATTTATCCATAAGTACCAGAAGAACTCGGTCTCAATCAATAAACTTCTCGAAAATAAGTCCATGCATCCAGCACAGTTACAACAGAACATCGCAAGAGTCAGCTAAATGACTCAGCAAAATACCGCTGATAGCATTGATAAGAAGCGTTAGGAGTTCCCGGGAGCATTAAGCAACAACCTACACGCCTTGAGTTCTTCGACGACACTATGGTAAAATGCTGGCTTGAGTGAATCATCGTCTGGGATGACCACTTCACTGTGGAACTTAAGTCCGGACTGAAAATTGAGATTGAAGGATAATACTTGCAAATGCATGAAACCCTCTCGACCTTAGTTGGCCAAGAGGGTTCCCTTTGTTATTTGCCACCTCTGTGATATGGCGCTTTATCTTTCCATACAACACCGTTTTTCGTATGATAGCGTTGTTTATGACCCGTTACATCGTTCTCGCTTGGTAAAGACCTGCTTGTTTTTTCTACTATATTTGCTACCTTCTCTGCGACTAATGAATTTGAAGAAGTAGATGCTGTGCTATGCGTACTTCCAGAACCTCTACCTTTGATGGAAGATACTGCTTTCGCCACACCACCAATTGCTAATCCAGCTATTTCAAGTGCCTCGACTGGGTGCTCGACAATAAATCTTCCGACTGATTTTAGTCCTTTAACAAAAGCATTTTTTGCTTTTTTAGAAGTCTCAATCTGTACTTTATGAGTCTTTGGTGTTTCAGGTTTACTGTACGTTTTTCTACTTGTTTCTGTAGATTGTTTCAAGGTCTCCTCAGCCTTACTAAAATTCTCTTTTTCTTCAATAACTATTTCCTGTATAGTCGAATCATCCGTTAAAGAAATAATAGGTTCCGGCAGTTGAATTATCTCACACGGAATGAATGGACCGTCACCAAAATCAAACTTTTCTTTTGTGATCGGATTATAATACCAGTTCGTTGGATTTTGCCAATTGCCATCATGTGCCTCTAAATGTTCTGCTCTTGTAAGGAATTGTATATTTCCGGCTTCACCCTGATATTCAGGATACATTTCGGCACTCTTCATATGCTGCCCTTCAAAAGCTTTGCCATTTTCATCATAAGCTCGCCCTTTTTCAAGAATGTCCTTTTGCTGCTCCAGCGTCCACTCTCTTGTGCCTTTACCTTCTTGTACAAGTTCAAGTTCCTTATTCCATGCTTCACGAACTGCTTTGTTTCGTTCTACAAAACTACTCTTTGCCATAGAATCACTCTCCTATGCCAAGTAGTTCGTATAAATCATTTAGGAAAGCTACAAAGTCCGGATATACCAATTCTTCATCAATTTCTCCAATTTTCTGATTGTATATAGAAATTGTTTCTTCTGCCTTTTTGCATAGAATTGGGTCTCCTGAAGCAAATGCACCTATAACAATATAGTCATCACTCGGTCTTGAATTATCATTTACATCTATAAGGGGCTTATGCTCAATTCCATATAGCTGAACACCTGCCGGAAGAAACAGCTCTCCTCCGTCAGAAAACAACATCCATTCTTTGTACTTTGATGGAAGTGTAATTTCTTTTTCTTTTTCAAATTCCAGTATCTTTTCTTCAGTTGTTTCATCAAAGAAATTCATCTTTCCTTGCTCTTTAAACTTATCTACTATTGCTTTTAATTCTTCTGAAATCATAGTTCATCCTCCAGTTTATATTTTTTCAAAATTGTTAGGAACATCTTCTAATCCCCACAAAAAAGGTTCTTCCTTAATGTCTCGTCCCATTAAACAATCCTTCAAATTCGGATTTATATTTATGCTATTTATATCGAAAACAGCCGGTTCGCCTACTTTGATATTTGCTTTAAGATTAACATCGTAACCATCTTTATCAAAGTTATTAGTAACCAATACTAAATTATGGCCTCCCAAGCATTTGACCTCGTCTGATGAATTGCAAGATTCATATCTTATTCCATCGAAATCACGGTCATTCAATACCCATTGTAACAACAGTTGCGGAATTGTATATTCTTCAACAAATCTGCTCCCCGGATGCTCAACTACTATTGAACAAGCAGCTCTTAATGGATATGTACATATATACTTAAGTAGATATTTTCTTACTTGTTCTACGTCTTCTTCATTATGAAACCAGCAGAAGAAACTGTGCATAAGTGGCATTAACTTTTCTGAAAAGTCGATAAACTTCATGTAATTATCCTCACTCTGAGGAATGTCAAATCTTGATAAAGCAAATTTTTCAGGCTTTCCACATTCATACCAACATAATTCTGCTTGAGAAGCAAGGTATAAACACGGATGCCCCGGCATACTATATCGCTCAGTACCCACTAAATAGTTTTTATTGAATGGAATATGGAACAACTCTTTTCTGTTCAATGTAAAAGGATTATTGTCATTTACTGAACGTATTCTAAAATAGGCTTCTTGACGATAAGCGCCAGAATACCTCTGCATAAGTTGCGGTTTCATATTTTCGAATACTTCAAAGGCTTTTTGCGAAGCTAGAACAATCCTACCCTTATTATATAATTCCAATACTTCAATTAGCAGACTTGCATTTTTCTCTATAGTATCTATCTGCTCAGAAACCATTTTGCACATTTCCGCTCCTACCAGCTGATTATCCTTTGGTGATAAAGCCGCTTTTACATCAGAAATATACTCTGAATAATTATCTCGAAGAAAATCTACACTTGATTTATTTCCACGATTCAAATGACATCTATACTTTTCAAGAAGACATAGTAGCTTGTCCATTTATATCACCTTCCTTAACATCTATTCCACTGTCCGAAAATGCCCTTAGTATCGAGTTGCCGAATTTGTTGTCGGCTATTTTCACTTTTCAAAAACCACTCCAAAATCCCTGACATCTAATCCACTCACTCAATTTGCGTTATCTAATCCGAGGTCACAACCTGACACACATTTTGCAGTAGATATGTTTCCATATAAGAAAACCGAGTCTTTTCAGAGGTTGGGCTTCCAATCCCAACTTCCGAAAAAGCCCGGAAATACGCCACTTTCTGGCTGTTATTTATCTTTTCGTGACAAGGTTCAAGGAAGTTCTGCTCTCGCTCCGCTCGCCAGAACAACTGCGTTTCTAAGTTCAGACTGCGTGCGTTGCACTTGTCTTCTCTAAGAGAACGCAAGTTTCCACATGCCCGGTATTCACAAACTGATCCACTGCACATGCCTTTTTCACATAATATCCATGCTCCTGCAAGGTCACAAGATCTCTTGCGAGGGAGGTTGGCTTGCAGCTGATATAGACGATCTCATCTACACCGTAGTTGATGATCTTAAGGAGCGCCTTTGGATTGATGCCATCTCTCGGTGGATCGAGGATGATGAGATCCGGTTTTTCCTCGATGGTGTCGATGACCTTTAAGACATCGCCTGCGATGAATTCGCAGTTATCAAGTCCATTGCTCTTTGCATTTTCTCTTGCAGCTTCGACTGCTTCTTCCACGATCTCTACGCCGATAACCTTGGAGGCAACCGGTGATAACATCTGGGCGATCGTTCCGGTTCCGCTGTATAAGTCGAAGATCAGCTTGTCCTTGGTATCTCCGGCATATTCACGGGCTTTGCTGTACAGTCGTTCCGCGCTCTTTGTATTTGTCTGGAAAAATGAGAACGGCGAGATCTGGAAATGCAGTCCCAGCACCTCTTCCTCGATATAATCTCTTCCGTATAACAGCGTTACCTTCTCCGGCACAACAGCATCCGCCAGAGAATCATTTGCCGTATGGAGAATACCAATGATCGTTCCGTCAAGCGGAAGTGCCAGAAGCCCTTCTACATATGCATTCAGATCCAGATTCTCTAATCCGTCCGTGCTGGTTACAAGATTTACCAGAAGTCCGCCATTTGTCTTGGACTGGCGAAGCACCAGATGACGAAGCAGTCCTACATGCTGCATTTTCTTATGATAAGACAGTCCATGCGCCCTTGCGAATTCCATCGTATAAGAAACGATCCTGTTATAATCTTCGCTTACGATCACGCAGTTGCAGACAGGAACGATATCGTACATGCTGTTCTTCTTATGAAGTCCTAGTACCAGCGGACCATCCTTATATTCGTCGCCAAATGAATACTCCATCTTATTCCGGTATGCAGTTGTAACAGGCGAGCCGATGATGCCCTCCCAATCATATGGATGTGCCTCCAAATCGATCACACCGTCTAACAGCTTCTTCACCTGTCCTGCCTTTAATTCCAACTGATGCTCATAGCTCATGGTCTGGTATGCACAGCCGCCGCAAATGCCAAACTGTGGACATGGTGGTACTGCATCTTCGATCTCGGAGCGTTCCAGCACATCCAACAGACGTGCTTCTGCCTTATCCTTCCGCACCTTGGATACCATACAGGACACCTTTTGTCCGGGCAGTGCTCCCTTCACGATCACTTTTTTGCCATCCAGTTCAAAGCTTCCCTTATTTGGGAAATCATAGTCTTTTATAACACCTTCTATAATCTCTCGTTTCTTCACAGCCGACCTCTTTCTTGTCTCTAATAATCTCTACTCTTCCCGGTCGCCCCACATATCTTCAAATATGCTGCGCATCCGACGTTTCGGTTTCAGTTCATTTTCTGCAAAAAATGGTGTTCCATGCTGATCAAATTCCAGCAGCATGTATTTGCCATTCATGCCATCACGCGGATATGCCAGACTGCCCGGATTTACGATATAAGCACCGCCATATCGTTCCAGATTCTGGACATGCGTGTGTCCATACATCACAATATCGTAACCATCATATTTGATCAACTCCTGTAAGCGGTCCGTTCCATAATGGACACTGTACCGGTGTCCGTGCGTGATAAATACCTTATACCGGCCGATCATGAATTCCTCCTGCATCGGAAGATCGGAATCCCAGTCGTTATTCCCGGCAACCATGTGTATCGGACAGGTTACGTTATCATAAATATATTCTTCATCTCCGCAGACATCTCCCAGATGGATAAACATATCGATGTCACCCACCGTATCTAAGACATCCCGAATCGTATTGGTTCTTCCATGTGTATCACTAATTATCAGTATTCTCATTTATAACTTCCTTTATCAAGCGAAGTGCGTTTCCTCTGTGGCTGATCGTATTCTTTTCTTCCGGTGACAACTCTGCTGTGGACTTACCATACTTCGGCAGGAAGAAGATAGGATCATATCCAAATCCATTCTCGCCGCGTTCTTCATATCCAATGATTCCTTCGATCGTGCCACGTCTGGTAATGGTCTTTCCATCCGGGAATGCAGCCGCGATCGCACATACGAATCTTGCAGTACGCTTCTCATCCGGAACACCGGCAAGCTTGTCAATGATCGCTTTATTCTTGATCCGGTATGAGGTGTCTTCCCCCATAAATCTTGCAGAGTAGATTCCAGGTGCTTTATCGAGATAGTCTACCTCCAGACCGGAATCGTCCGCAAGCACCAGACAATTTGTCATCTTACGGATTGCCTCTGCCTTGATAATGGCATTTTCTTCAAATGTTTTTCCATCTTCTACGATGTCAGCCTGAATTCCGGCCTCCTTCATCGACAGGATCTCATATCCACAATCCGCAAGGATCATGCGGATTTCTTTCATCTTATTCTCATTACCCGTAGCAAAAATCAATTTCTTCATCTTGTCTTCTCCTTTTCTTTCTGTACTCCACCTGCCATATCGAGTGTGGCATGGCAAAGATACATATTATTCCGCAAGACGCTTTCGCTCTATCCTCATGTAGCGGTACTAAGTTCGCTGCATATAGCCGCTCACTAAGGACCGACATGAGTAACTGAGACCTTAGCGAGGTTTGACCGAGGTTAGTTCGAAGTTACACAGCGTGGACAGGCTTGCTGCATAACAGTATCATTTGCCATGCCACGCCCGATATGGCAGCACTTTCTCAATCCCCCACATCCGTGAAGGCTTTCAAACAGACATTACAGTCATTCTCCTGCTCCGCACTCGACCACTTCGTGCCATACAGGCTGATATAGCCCTCGCCATCCGTGATATCGAAGTTCGCCGTTTTCTCATCATTATTATATTCGATTGCGATTGGCATCGTGGAATCCTGTGTGTTCACATGCACAACCACCGCAAATTTCCGATCATCCGGAAGCGGTACTGCCTCATTTAGATTGATCGTATAATAACCCTCGTACTGCATTTCACCGGATGCCACCTTTGTCCGCTGCTGCAAGTCGGATACATCGGTAAAATCCGTCACAACATACACATCATATGTCGTTTTCGGACCTGTCGCATAGAAAGAAACCGCCTTCAATGTCTCGTTCTTTCCAGCCGTATAGACATTTGCAAAATAAGCCTCCGGCTTGTCGTCAAATCCCATCGTTCCGACCTCGCCCATCAGATCTGACTGATAGATCTTGTCGTAGTTGTCACTATTTCCAAGCTTCGTATATACTACGCTGTTCATACCGATATTGGTATCATAATAAGAGATATAAAAAAATCCCTCGTCACCAAAATCCTGCCCCCAGCTATTCTTGCAGATAAATGCGCCGTCTCCCGCCGGTTCTGTATTAAAATATTCCTTCGGATAGTTGTCATCCCAGCCAACGATCACCACGTCATGATTCGGTGTCTGATCTCCATTATAATAATAGGAACTGCGGTTTCTGTTATAATAATAAGAACTACTCGTCGCATTCTTCATATCACAGTAAATAACCGTTTCCACGCCACCATATTTGTATACGGATGATTTGATCGCCTCGTAATTCTTGTCCTTCAGGATGATGGCTTCTTCCAGATGCTTTACCGCTGACAGCCCATTTACCGTCTGGTTATCTCCGTACGGATCATCCTCCTCAAGTACCGGTCCCTGCCATGCCGCAAGATAGGCTATACTCATATAATATTCGCCACCGTCAAATGGGCTGACATTAAAGCTGTTATTCATTGCCATATGATCAACAGAAAATACCAGATTTTCAGCCGGACGGATCGTACTTTCCAGTGCCGCAAGTGATGCAAATGCCCAGCAGGTTCCATAGATACCCTGATCTCTTACAAGAGATACACGATCATGTTCTCTCATATCATATGCTGCCGGAAGCTTTTCTTCCTCGGCAATCTTTTTTAACACCACGGCATTTGTCTCCAGATTGATATTACAACTGTAGTTTAATGCCTCGCAGATCTCATTCACCGGCACATAGATGATATCATCCTTTTTCTCTGGCTTGTCGATTGCCTGTATTGCATTTCCATTGATATTTACCACATCCGAATCACCATAGACCTTTACCAGACTGTCTCCTTTGGAAAATGTGATCGTCCCATTTTCATATGCATTCACATGGCAATCCAGTTTATCGGTAAATGTCGCGATAGGGAGCATCAGCTGCAAATGGTCACTGAAATACGGCTGATACTCCGCTTCTGTGATCCTGCTGTCATTTATATATAATATAATGCCCTTTCCATTTGCATTCGTCACAATCTCTTTCAACATAGTTTCTGCGGCAGCACCCGCTTCTTCCGTCTTCTCAATGCTTACATCCGGATGTCTCAGAAAACCCAGATACAGAAATACCCCCAGAATAACAACCGCTGCCACGATCAAATACTTTTTCAACTCTGTCTCACTTTCTCTTTGGCGGCTTCGGTCCCATGAACTGATAGAAATATGATTTGATCATACCATTGTAGATCTTACGATTCTTATCCGCCTTTCTTCCTATATATTTCTCCGCCTCACTGTATGACGTGATCAGGAACATCGACCAGTCATCCAGTCGTCTGAAGCTTTCCCCGATCGTCTTATATAATTCAGGAAGGTCCTCCCGATCCTCGAGGCGCTCGCCATATGGCGGATTCGTGATGATAAATCCATATTTTTTCGGATGCCTGAGATCCTTTACATCTCTCTGCTGAAAATGGATATGTTCATCCACTCCTGCTGCTCTGGCATTCTCCATCGCACACTTCACCATCTCATTATCCAGATCATATCCCTGAATATTCATCTTCACATCATGGTCGATCATATCATTTGCTTCATCGATTGCATTGTACCACATCTTCTTGTCGCCGACCTTCGCCCACTCAGAAGCCAGAAAGTCTCTGTCAATTCCCGGTGCAATCCTTGCTCCGATCATAGCTGCCTCGATCGGAAATGTTCCGCTTCCACAGAATGGGTCAACCAGTACACGATCCTTATTCCATGGTGTAAGCATGATCAGTGCCGACGCCAGAGTTTCCGATATCGGTGCTTTGCCAACCAGTTTCCTATAGCCACGCTTATGAAGGGATATTCCTGATGTATCAAGTCCTATCGTAACAATATCCTTAAATATAAATACACGAACCGGATATTCTGCTCCATCTTCCGTGAACCATGATACATGGTAGGTCTGTTTCAAACGTTCTACCATAGCTTTCTTCACGATGGACTGGATATCAGATGGGCTGAACAGTGCGCTCTTATTTGATGTAGCCTTGGATACCCAGAATTTTGCATCACGGGTCAGATACCGCTCCCATGGAATACTCTTGGTTCCTTCAAATAATTCATCAAATGTTACAGCCTTAAAGCTTCCGCACTTGATCATGATACGTTCAGCTGTACGAATAAACATATTTGCTCTTGCAACCGCATCTTCTTCTCCTGCAAATGTTATTCTTCCGTCTTCTACCTGAACGATCTCATATCCAAGATCCAGGATTTCTTTTTTCAATACTGACTCCAATCCAAAATGACATGGAGCGATCAATTCGATTCTGCTCATATGCTTCCTTTCAATCACAAGTGCCAGATTCAGACATTTCTGTCCAAATCCAGCACTATTATTTTCTGTCTGTTAATTTTCTTTCTTATTTTCTGCGCTTTCTTATAATAACCACGCATGCCATTCCAAACGAAATGAGCATACCTGCAACTGCTGCCTTCATTGCAAATGCATCACCGGTTTTTACACCGGTTTTCTTCTGATCATTTTTGCCTTTATCACCGGTTGCTTCTGTCTCATCCTCATGAAGAACCTCTGTTGTCTCATCCTCGGTATCCACATCTTCCGTTTCTTCCTCATCCGTCGCATCTTCTGTCGTGGTATCTTCACTGGAAGCTGTTTCTGTTGTAGTATTCTCCGTTGTAACACTTTCTGTAGTAGCACTCTCTGTTGTAGATGCTTCTGTTGTATTAGAAGCTGCCAGACCGACTGTTACCTTTGCGGACGGTGATGCATAATAGTTTGCGGACTCTTTATATCTTACAAAATAATCGCCTGCTGCAAGACCATTTACAACTGTTCCTGTTACAGCCGTCCATGTAGTCTGGTCTGTAGAATATTCCATTGTCGCTGCGGCATTCGCAACAGATCCGTCTTTCTTTCCTGTTGCACTTTCATTAACTGCTGTCAGCCCTGTCGGTGCTGCCTGTGGTGCTTTCTCGATCGTATAATTCTTTACGATCTCTCCGTGATAGGTCTTGCTCTTTGCTGTTATCTTAACACTTGCTGTTCCGACATTGATATTATCTGAAAATATACAGGTATAATCCGTTCCTGCTATCAGCTTCTTGCCGTCATATGCCACCGTCACTGTTGGTTCCTTTGCTGTTCCATCATACACATACGAAGTCGGATCGATGGATACGGATACTTTCGCATCTGTCAGTCTGCGGTAACGAAGCTCTACACTTCTCGCCTTTGTGCCTGTTTCATCTAATATCGTATTATAGGAATTCGGCTGTCCATCCAATGTGTATCCGGCCGGAAGAAATTCCTCAATACCGCCCACAGCTTCATCTAATGAAAGCAACCCATAATTGCTTAGTCCGCTTGGCGAATTTGTAATCTTATAAACAGATGTCTGATCCATCTGCAGCTTTTCAAGCCACCATTCTGTAAATGTTGCACCATCATGTTGCTGTTCTATATTACTGTTTACCAGTTTAAGGCCACCCTTTGCATACCATCCAAGCTGCGTAAGATCTGCTCTCACATTTTCAAATGTTAATGTATGTTCATTCCCTGTCGCTGCATTCCTGATATAGCCACTATATTCTCCATTTTCTATCACAAGAGAACCCATAATCTCAAAATGAACAGCCTTTAATTTCTTTTTATTCAGATCAATTGTAAGATTCTTATTTCCCGCATCAATATATGCTGATGTACTCTCACAATTATATAGAAGCTTCAGTATATCACCATTTCCGGCTGCCGCCGCTGCATCTTCCAGTTTAGAATAGGTTCCCTTTGCTGTTCCGCTTGCATCCTCTACCTCAATGCATTCTACCGGATCATTACAATCCACACAGGTTCCATCCTTCACCTGTGAATGTTCACATGCCGCCTGTGTCTCTGTCAGCCCATTTGCCCCTGCAAATGCTGCTACTGCAACAAGCCCTACCGCAACGATTGTTGCTAAAAATTTTTTTCTCATTTACCCTATATCCTTTCTTTTCTGAAATAAATACCCAGGGATATCTTATGCTATCCACCAAATTTCCCTGACCATATTATACATACTTCCCCCTGCCACCACAAGTAAATTAAATAAAAAATCCCGGACATGTACTTTTCTTAATATACTCCGTCATGTCCGGGATCTATTTATTCTGTTATTCTCATATTCAAACCACGTTTTCCTGTTTGCCATAATGGTTTGCCTCACCTCTGTCAGCGGTTTTTGGTCAATGCACCCTTATACTGTACAATTCCACCAACTGTATTGATCACTCTGTAACCTGCCTGTGTCAGTATTCTTGCCGCCAGTGCGCTACTGCCTCCGTACTGACAATATGTGAGTAATACTTTATGTTTTGGAAGATTATAATTGCCACACTGAATCTCGGATAATGGCACATTAACAGCCATCGGTATATGCCCTCTCAGGAATTCTTCTTCTGTTCGAACATCCACGATCACCCCGCCATAACGAACTGCCTCCTGCATGATATCGCGAACGGGTATATTGTGAAATCTCATGCTTTCACCCCCTGATAAGCAAGCGATTTAACTTCTTACGAGCAAATAATTTTTGTGCTCATTATAGCTTATGCGATTTCCGTTAAAACGTTCGGCATATTCGGTCTATCTCATATTATAGTTATCTTCCTGTTCATTATATGATGAATACATCTGTCCATTATATGAATTCACACTGTATGGTGTTGTTGAATTTGGTGTCTGATCTGCTGCTGTGTCTGATCTACGATATGGATTTACTCCGGCATTTTGCGGATATGATGTGTTTCCGATATATCCGGTATTCTTTGGGTTCACTGTATTACCCGTATAATACTGATTCGACACATATGCATTATTTCCGGTATAACCCTGATTCTGTGGATTCATCGCATTACCCATATAACTCTGGTTTTGTGGATATGAGGTATTTCCTGCATATCCGTTATTCTGTGGATTCACTGTATTACCCGTATAATACTGATTCGACACATATGCATTATTTCCGGGATAACCCTGATTCTGCGGGTATGCGGTATTTCCCGGATAACCCTGATTCTGCGGATAGCCCATCGGATTTGCCTGCTGAGTCTGATAATAATAGCTTCTGCCCGGCCTGCGGTATTCGGTTCGATAGAATCCATAATCAGCTGTCTCAGGTCTGCCGTCAATTCTGTGATCATGATTGGAACATACCAGAATCAACACAACAGATATAATATATGCCCCTATCAGAATGACATAAATCCATCCTTCTGCAATTAAACCATAAGAAGCCGCCATGATCGCGTAATCATATGCCCCATGAATACATACCGGCACAAGATACGCCCATGCCATGTAACCGATCATTCCGCCTCTGTCACCGGCATATGCTTCTTCTCTCGCCTTTGCATATAATGCTCCCATCACAACACCGACCGTACAATGAAGGGGAATCGCTGTAAACGCCCTCATAATTCCGGTCAGTAGTCCACCCTGATATACATATAACACATTTTCCAGAATTGCAAATCCCAATGAAGAGCATACGGCATAAATCACGCCATCATAGCTATGCTGCATCTCCTTACTTTTCCATGTGATACATATCGTAACCAGATATTTACCTAATTCCTCGGCTACAGCTATAACAAAGAAACAGAAGATAAGCAGACGAAGTCCCAAATCATCTGAATCACCCATGACAAATGCCTGACCTATAAACTCTACGATAGCTGCCGGAACAGTAGTTGCTGCACCGGTCGCCAAAAGTAGAATCATCAACTTAACCGGCGGTTTCTCTTTGCGATCCCTGTAATATATAAATCCAAGCAACAATAATGCCGGAAGTGCCGCTACGATAAAAAGCACTCGTATATTATTCATCTTATTCTCCCCATTTATCTTACTTTGTCTCTATATCATCTATAACCTCTTTGATCGACTCCAGCTTATCCGTATCATAGCCTTCTGTTGCTGCCGAACTGTCATAGACTTGTGCAAAGTCAGCATTATACTCATCTTCGCTGACATCTTCTCCGTTCCAGTCATATGTGTAAATCGGCATCCCATTCTTATCAAATCTCAGCCCGGTTCCATCCTTCGCTCCATAATGCCCCTGTGCAACCAAGGTCAACTCTCCATCAACAATACTGTAAATATAGTCATAATAGGAATCCATCAGCCCATCCGAATTGCAAAGGAGATTCTTTCCTTCTATGTAAGTAAAGTACAAACGGTTCAATCCGTTTACATGAACGGAGCCATTTGAATAGTTTACAATACGGACACCGGATGCCTCCGACTTTCCTACTTCTACCAGCTCCGGTATATCATCATTGTCCAGGTAAATCAGCGTATACCCTTGCTGTCCCTCTGTATCTGACACATGTTCCAGATAATCAACATATGCAGTCTTCCAGTCATCACTTTTCTTTGATACCGAAGTTTCACCTTCTCCATCCAGCTCTGCCTCATCTGATTCTTCTTCAGATACAGTCTCGGTCTGTGTTTTATCGGAAGCAGGTCTGTCCGGTACTGCTTCTAATCTCTGTTTTCCAAATTCCGTCTTCTCTGTCGTTACTTCCTGTTCTTCTGTGGTCACATCTTCCGTGACATGCGCCGCTTCTGTCGTTCCATTGTTCATAGCTCCTGCTGACTCCTTCTCAGATGAGCAGCCGGTAAGCAATGTACCAAAAAGTACCCCGAAGAACAGTAAAAATTCAATTTTTTTCATCTATAATACAGCCTTTCCAACCGGCAGTTTTCTTCCACTATTCCAGTCTGTAAATTCTCGGTAATATATGTTTTACACTGATAAAAATTATACCATTCAAACAGCAAACACGCTATACGCTAATTCCTTTTTTCTTCTAAATCGAGATTTATTTTTTACCGGAATTTATCTGCTATTTTCAACATTTCGCCTAATAAAGAGTCACAAGTGACTCTTTCGCACCTGCGCGGAAACGCGAAGCAATTAACTACTTCTCCACAAAGTGCGATAAAAAATATAGGAGACGCAAAACTTACGTCTCCCATACCATTTATTCATATTTTTTTTGAGGAAAATATATGACAATAATTATTTTACATTGAAGGCTTTCATACCCGGATATACGGCTGAAGCACCAAGCTCTTCTTCGATTCTTAAGAGCTGGTTGTACTTAGCTACACGCTCAGATCTGGATGGTGCACCGGTCTTGATCTGGCAGGTATTTAAAGCAACTGCAAGATCTGCGATCGTTGTATCTGCTGTCTCGCCTGATCTGTGAGATGAGATAGCTGTGTATCCGGCCTTGTGAGCCATCTTGATCGCTTCCAATGTCTCTGATACAGAACCGATCTGGTTTAATTTGATCAGGATACTGTTACCACAGCCAAGCTCGATACCCTTTGCAAGTCTCTCTGTATTTGTAACGAAAAGGTCGTCACCAACTAACTGTACTTTGTCGCCAAGTTCTGCTGTAAGCTTCTTCCAGCCTTCCCAGTCTTCTTCATCCAGACCATCTTCGATGGAGATGATCGGGTACTTCTCAACCAGTCTCTTCCAGTGAGCGATCAGCTCTTCTGATGTATATACTGTACCGGCCTTTGGCAGCTTGTACTCGCCAACCTTGCCTGTCTTCCACTCGGATGAAGCTGCATCCATAGCAATCTTGAAGTCCTTACCCGGTTCATATCCGGCTTTCTTTACTGCCTCGAGAATTGTCTCGATTGCTTCTTCATCAGATGCAAGTGCAGGTGCAAATCCACCTTCATCACCAACTGATGTAGCAAGTCCTCTTTCCTTTAAGATAGCCTGAAGTGCATGGAATACCTCTGCACACCATCTGAGACACTCTTTGAATGAAGGAGCACCAACCGGCATGATCATGAACTCCTGAACATCCAGACCGGATGATAATGCATGACATCCACCATTGATAATGTTCATCATAGGAACCGGAAGTCTGTTTCCGCTTACACCGCCTAAGAAACGATATAAAGGTACATCCAGTGAAATAGCTGCTGCTCTTGCTGCTGCGATTGATACAGCAAGGATTGCATTTGCACCCAGATTTGACTTGTCCTTTGTTCCGTCTGCCTTGATCATTGCCTGATCTACAGCATATGTATCAGATGCATCCATTCCAACTAATACGTCATTAATTTTTGTGTTGATATTTTCAACAGCTTTCTGAACGCCCTTACCGCCAAAACGATTCTTATCACCATCACGAAGCTCTAATGCTTCAAACTCACCTGTTGATGCACCACTTGGAGCAGCTCCACGTCCGACAGTACCATCTGCAAGAATAACTTCTGCTTCTACTGTAGGATTTCCTCTTGAGTCAATAATCTCTCGTCCAATTACTTTTTCGATTTCTAAATAATTCATCATGCTTTGATCCTTCTTTCTGGTGACAGCTTCTGTCCCGGATCCGTCATTGCATCCGGGTACATACCCTGTTTTCAGCAGTCAGGGATGCATACAGAATGGAGCCACACGATTTATTCACAAGATTTTTAGTTAGTTCCTGCTAACCATTTATAAAAATACCATGCAGAAGCCTTTTCCGTCAACAAAAAACGGTCGAATTTATTGAGAATTTCTATCACATTTTTCGCTTGATTTTTACAGAATCAGACCGTATAATGCACCCATGAGTTAGATGTGCCTAACCTGTAGATTGAATGATTTACAGAGTTACGGTGCATACTAAAATTTGATATGCAACGCTGCTTTGACGCGAGCGTACCAGCACTGCATATAGCTTTAGGATTTTTGAATATAGCAGAATATTTGTCGGAATCGATGCAAAAAGGAGTTTGTGATTATGTTTGAAGAATATTTGATCACACATTGTTCGCCTACATTGGCGTCCTTAAAACCTGCCAGCCTGTTTCTTTATCGTTTTTCTTCCGGAGAAGAATTATACGAAAGTGTGGCTGTCTGGGATGCACAATTTCAGAAAAAAGGGATCCGGATCACGATCCTGCGAGAAGATACCGAAACTGCTTTGATCTATGTCTACAGACCGGATGCTATGGTTCGTGAATTATCAAGACCGGAGATCATCTCTTTTCTTGTAAGCACAGGATATCAGGCAGGAACGATCGATCAAATGCTTGAACAGCTTCGTAGCCGTCTTCATGGTTCGGAAGAATTTCCGCATGAGATCGGTGTCTTCCTTGGTTATCCGTTAAATGATGTTCTCGGATTTATCAAAAACCACGGAAGTAACTGCAAAGGCATGGGCGACTGGAAGGTATACGGAGATCTGGGTGAGGCCCAGAAAACATTTGCCAAGTTTAAAAAATGCCGTGAGATCTATGCAAATCTCTGGCATCAGGGACGAACGATCTGGCAGTTGACGGTTGCCGCATAAGTATTTAGAAAATTGCATCCGCATAACAAAATAAGTATTTATGCAAACGACGTTCACATAACAAAAATGAATATAGGAGATTCCCGCAGGCATTTCCATACGGAGATCTCTAAATATAAAATACATGATTATAAGGAGGAACCTACTATGAGTAAGGTTGCAGTTGTATATTGGAGTGGCACAGGTAACACAGCATTAATGGCACAGGCTGTTGCAGAAGGTGCAAAGGCAAAAGGAGCAGAATGTGATCTTTTAACATCCGCAGAATTCACTGTAGATATGGTAGATAACTACGATGCGATTGCATTCGGATGCCCTGCTATGGGTGCCGAAGTCTTAGAAGAAAGCGAATTCGAGCCAATGTTCGCTGAATGTGAACCGGCATTAAACGGTAAGAAGATCGCCATCTTCGGTTCATATGGCTGGGGAAGCGGCGAATGGATGGATACATGGGAAGCTCAGTGTCAAGCTGACGGTGCTGTATTTGCAGCAGCTCCACTGATCTGCCATGAAACACCGGATGAAGCAGGTCTTGCTGATTGTACCGCACTTGGCGAAGCACTTGTTTAATAAATATACACATCTCTAAACGCAACCAAAACACAGGAATCTGCCATGTGGCAGTCCTTCCGCTTGTACATTATCGTACAATCCCAAAAATGCTCTGGCAAACCACACCTCTGCCAGAGCATTTGTTATATTTATTATTCTATTTTTCTCTATATCGCTCCATGCTCCCGGAGAAGTTTCTCGACATCGGTTCCTTCTACCGCCTTTAAAAGCTCCTTCATTGCGATCTTCTCTTTCAGTCCAAGCTTCATATCTGTGATCTTTCTGCCATCGCGTATTGCTACGGTCGCATTTAACAGATCCCGTACATCATAGACACTGCCCCAGACCTCCGGCACACCACGGTCAATATTCAACAGGGTATATACTGCCTCCATACCGGTACGGATCGAATACTCGGTCGTAAATATCGTATCTCTTGCTGTCTCTGCAAACTGTCCGAGGAATGCAAAATTTACTGCTCCCTCCGGTACAACATCCGGGCGGTCACCTTTCTCACGCGGCATGAAAAATGCTGTAATATACGGCATCATAACCGGCACTGTATTTGCGCTGTGCTCAGCAAGCTCCGGTATTTTCTCCTCCGGTACTCCGATATGGTAGAGCCACTCTTCGCAAATCTCCTTACCGGTGCATTCCCGCATGGTCTTCTTTACATAATCACCCGGTTTATTCGAAAATAATCCATATACCCATACAAGCACCTGTCCCTTTGGCTGATTACGGAACTGCGGCTGACGATTGATCGTCCATGAAAGCAGCCATTCGGAATCTCTCGCAGTCACGATACCACCTGTAACTACCTTGCCGGAGAGTGGATCTCTCTTGCAGATTTTCTTAATATATGGAAGGATCTTTTCATCTAGTGTCGTTACCGTTGCACTCATCCAGTTCGACTGTTCCGGATCATAGCAGAATTTGTCCGGATGTCCGAAGGATGGATCCTGTGCAGCGATCTTCCGCCACATATCCCATCCACCGCCTTCGCGGATCTCGGTCTTAAACTCAGCCGGTTTGTTCTGGCTTCCGTATGAAGAATTCTCCACGCAGCCGCCATTTGTGATAAATACCAGATCATTCTCGGTCAGGTCGATCGCATCTGCTTCACCGTCACGGATAATATCAATCTTCTTTGCCAGCTTTCTTCCTGCTTCGATCTCGAATTCCACATTTATAACCTTAGTATTATAATGGAACACCACACCGAATGATTCCAGATATTTTACCATCGGAAGAATCATGGACTCATACTGGTTATATTTGGTAAAACGAAGTGCCGTGAAATCCGGCAGTCCTCCGACATGATGGATAAAACGCTTAATATAGAGCTTCATCTCAAGTGCAGAATGCCAGTTCTCAAATGCAAACATCGTCCGCCAGTACATCCAGAAATTAGAATTAAGCACTTCTTCATCAAAATACTCATCGATCCGTTTATTATATAATTCTTCATCCGGGGTAAAGAACAGCTTCATGATCTCCATTGCACCCTTATCGGACAATCCAAACTTCTTATCGGTATGTGCATCCTGCCCCCGATTCTCAGTTGCCCGACACAAAGAATAGTTTGGATCTGCCTTATTCAGCCAGTAATACTCATCCAGTACACTGACACCCTCTGTCTCGATGGACGGAATCGAACGGAACAGATCCCACATACACTCAAAATGGTTATCCATCTCACGTCCGCCACGCATAACATAGCCGATATCGCTGTACTGATAACCATCACATGCACCGCCCGGAATCGGGTCTTTCTCCAGAATGTGCACATGCGAGCCTTTCATCTGTCCATCTCTTACCAGAAAACAGGCTGCCGCCAATGCACCAAGTCCCGAACCTATAATATATGCCGATTTCTGATCCACACCCGCCGGCTTCTTTGGTCTGGCAAATGCTTCATAATTTCCACTTGCGTAATACATACGAATTACCTCCAATCTATACAGCCTGCCTGCAAACAGACCGGTTATCTCAAAAACTGTCTTTATTATAAGATTCCCCGTTTTTGCCCTCAATAAACAAAAAAAGTACCGTGATAAAAATATATTCACGGTACTTGTTCTGTCTAAAATTTTATCATTTCCCCTGTTTTGATGGGATAACCGGTCTGAAAAATAAGACACATTGTTTTTTCAATGTATCTGTCAGCTCTCTGTTTTTTTGTGAAAGACATCCGTCCGAAATGCTTCCAGTGCTCTGGTAATATTATCATGCATCACCAGTCCCATCTTATCCACGACCACATGTGGATCCTGCTTCATGCCATTCTCAATCCATTCAAGCAACACACCGACAAAGGAGCATTTGTAAAAATCAGCAATGAACTTCTTATCTTCATCCCGCACCTGCATATTCTTCGCCTTATCTTCGATGACCTTGATCATCAGATCATACGTCAGACTGTACAGATATTTTTCTACCTGATCTCTGCTGATCGAATGATATGCATTCATCATAAATGTCTTATTCTCGCTCACCGCTTCAAAGATACGAAGGAAGCCTTCCTGCCAGGTATCATAGGTTTTATTCTCACCCAGTATCCTCGTTGCATCCTCCACACACACCCACTCTACCAGATCATAGATATCTTTAAAATGATAGTAAAATGTCATTCGGTTGATGCCGCAGTCTTCCGTGATATCCGTTATCGTTATCTTATCAAGCGGTTTCTTTGTAAGAAGCTTCTTCAGTGATGCTTCCAACGCACGTTTCGTTATCTGAGACATTTCCTTGTAACCTCCACGTCTATTGTTCATCAGAAAAAAAGTTATCCTTACTATACCACACCCACCAGAATTTTGTAAAATTAAAAATAAACTAATGGCATGAGAAAAAACAATCTACATAATTCAGGATGTGAGAAAAGCCCTGCAGAAGGAACTGTTTCATATTGAAGCTTCTCTGTAAACTTCTGTTGACTTTCTTCGGATCGATTACTCATAATTGTTGATTTAAGACCAAACAACATTTCTGTCGTAAAACCTGCCAGACGATTCAATTCTTTGGATACCATATACATAGCTGCAACCGGCTGTTCGATCACATTTTCATTCATTTTCTTTCTCTCTTTCGTTCATCATTACTTTTTATAATATAAGTTTATCAATTAGAAAAAACGCCCGCTATCATACACAGGTAAAATCATCTGATGAATCTGTAAAGTTGTGTATAATTAATGTAAAATACTGTTCTTTTTATATGTCAACATCACTATTGTAAAATACTTTTACAAATATTTACCAATCTCCAATTTCCATATTTCTTCCAGTCGTTCCAGCGAAAACGCTGCATTTGCCGGGCTTGTCGATGGCAGTTCGATCATTGGAAGAGCGATATGTTCTGCCTGATATTTTTTGTATAATCTGCCGGCAGTCTTACCATTTGTAAAAACTGCCCGGATCGGTGTATGTGCTACAATGCTTTTAATATCTGCAGGAACAACATTTCGGATACTGCTGTCACTGGAACCGATGATCTCACAAGCCCGGATCACATCATAGACCGCCACATGACCGGCAAGCAGCATCCGTTTTTTCTCTTCTATCGTCAAGGGTTCCGGTACACCAAGTACAGCTGCCACAACCTTCCAAAAACGGTTTCTCGGATGTCCGTAGTAGAAGCCCTGCTCTCTGGATTTCACCGATGGCAGACTGCCAAGAACCAGCACCTGTGATTCTTCATTATATACCGGAGCAAATTCATGCTCTACATACTGATATTCTGACATTTTTATTTCCTTTCAAATAAAGAATTGCCTACAAATCTTACACATTCAAACGGAATTACAAAATAATTAACTTCCACTCCGTAAAATATGCATCCCAAACAAAAAAACCAGAGACTATCGCCCCCGACAAGTCTCTGGTTATATATGTATCCCAAACCTCATTTAAATCCCCATGTTGGAATTACGGATATATTATATACTGCCTCCCCCTTGCCTGTACAGTAGTCTTGCAAAAATGACTTGTTTTCTGTTTCAAATAACCTTTGTATTTGAACGGTCATTTCCTGCATATAAATCATTTTTCACTTTATATGATTTCTCCATCTAAGATCTTTATTCCAAATCTCTCCATATCCACCCGTCCATCGACAACTGTAACTCCATCTGCCGTCAATCGATCTGCCTGTACATTCTTTCCGCCGAATGCAAATGCTCCGGATAATTCACCCTTTGCATTTACCACACGAAAGCAGGGAATGTGCTCCGGATCCGGATTCTTATGAAGCGCGTTTCCCACTGCACGCGCCATCTTCTTATCCCCGGCAAGCTCCGCGATCTGACCATAGGTTGCAACCTTTCCGGCAGGAATCTTTTTCACCGCCTCATAGATTCTCTTTGATGGACTGGTTGTCACCAGATCATAACTCTCTGCGATCATCCGTTTCACATCCTGATCCGGAATACTTCCATCCAGAATGATCGTATTCCAGTGCTCCTTATTCTGATGCCAGCCCGGTATCACCGCGTCAAATGCGCTCCGCCAGAAATCCCGCCATTCAGGATCGACCTTTACATTCAGATTAATATATCCGTCTCTCTCATATGTCCACAGGAATACCTTCTTGCTTCCTTTCACACGCACCAGTTGCCAGTTCGGATCATGAAACGGCGCCTGCTGATATGTATCAGGAAAAGACAGTCCATATGCCAGCGCTTCTTCTCTCGTTGTCATTTATCTTCCTCCAACATGCTTTACATAGTCTGCGATCAATTCCGCCGTCTTATCAACACCCAGTCGTACCGCGTCTATACACAGATCATAATTCTCTGCATAGCCCCATTCTTCTCCGGTATAATATCTGTGATAACCACGCCGTTTCTCATCTGTCTTTTCAACAAGCGCTATAGCCTTTCGCTCCGAGATCTTATGCTTTCCCGCGATATGATGCGCCCGCTGCTTCTTATCTCCGCACAGAAACACCCGGACAGCATCCTTATCATCCCGGTAGGCATAATTCGAAGCACGTCCTATAATGATAAAACTCTGTCCTCCAAACATTGCTGACAATGCCCGTTTCGGTGTATCATACTGATTCCTCGGACAGAAATCATCCGCAACCGAACTGATCATCGCATTTACCGGCTGCTCACCAAAATACATTGGATACTTTTCATAAATTTTCTTTTCTTTTGCAAGCGCGATCAGCTCTGGCTTCGTATAAAAGGGAATCCCTAACAGCTCCGATAATTTTTTCCCAACTTCATCTCCGGCACATCCACATTGTCTTCCAAGTGTTACGATCATACTCTCTTACCTCCTTCTTATATATTACCTCTACTCACCTACAATGCAAGCATCTGGCTGATCAGATGATAATGCCCATCTACCGCCGCTTTCATGGCTGCTTCATCACGTTCTAATACACTATTATAGATCTGCTTGTGATAATTAAGCAAGTTTGCCTTTTCTTTTGTATTCACACGGCGCAGCACCAGATCGATCCATTCCCGATAAACGATCATAACCGCCTCCATGATCATCGAAAATAGTTCATTCTCTGTTGCCCGGATCAGCAATTCATGAAATTCCTTATCCACGCTAACCAGTTCGGAACCATCCGCCTGCTCCATCCTTGCCAGATTATCCTCCAGAAGCACCTGACACTCAAATGGTATTCCTTTCTCGATCAGCATACTGCATACAGACTTTTCCATTGTACAACGGAACTCACAGACCTCGGATTTCGTGATACTGCCAAGTGCCAGCATCATCATAAGCATCTGACGGATCGACTCTCCGGCATTTTTTGATATATAATTTCCCGATCCCTGTACGCGTTCGATCATTCCCATGCCATGCAGGATACTGAGTGCCTCCCTGGTCGAATTTCTTCCGATTCCTAACGTTTCCGCTATCGTACGTTCGGTTGGAAGCTTGCTTCCGTTCTGCAAGGTTCCGTCCTGCATCAGGCTGTAAATATATTGAATTGCTTTTTCATATTCTGATGTAACATGTTGTTTTTCCATACTCGTCTCCCTGACTATCAATAAATTTCGTTATTTCTATATTTTGATATCTGCTACCAGCGGATACCCGCCTATGAGATTATCAACTAACTTCATTATTTCTATATCCGATCTGTAAATTCGAAATAAATCCTTGCATTTTATAAGCAGCATATATATTTACATAAAATGCGCAAATAACGACGAAAGCACAACCGTAAGAATACCGGAAACCGCAATCGCCAGACTGCTCATTGCACCTTCCACTTCACCGATCTCGATCGCCTTTGCCGTTCCGATCGCATGAGATGCAGATCCAAATGCCAGACCCTTTGATATCGGTTCGGTGATTCGAAAAATCTTGCACACTAATTCACCAAATATATTTCCAAGAACACCCGTTACGATAATAACCGCAACCGTAATCGTTACATATCCACCCAGTTCTTCTGAAACACCCATACCGATCGCAGTCGTGATAGACTTCGGAAGCATCGTTACATAATCCTCATGTGTAAGTCCCATGATCTTTGACAATACAAACACCGTACAAAGACTTGTCACCACACCGGCAACAAGACCTGCCATAACCGCCTTACAGTTATGCTTCAGCAGTTCCCACTGTTCATAGAGCGGGATCGCCAGACATACGGTTGCAGGGGTCAACAGCCAGCTTAAATATTGGGCGCCTTCATTATAAGTATCATAATCCACCTTGCTCACAACCAGTACCAGGATGGTAACTACAATCGAGATCAGCAACGGATTAAATATTCCCAGTTTGAATTTCTTCTTTAATATTGACCCGATCAAATATGAGATCAGGCTAAGTGTAACTCCCGCAAACAGGGAGTTTTCAAAAAAATCATGCATCCTCTTGTTCCTCTTTCTTCCTATCCTTTCTGATGATCCACTGTGACAGTCTGCCTGTCATCGCCATAACCGTAATGATCGTAACGACCGTGATCACACATACCGGAATCAGCACCGGCTTCAGCGTTCCCCAGCTAACCATCAGACCAACACCGGCAGGAATGAACATCAATGGCATGATCTCAATTAAAAATTTCCCTGTCTCTTTCACTGCCTCTAACTTGATCCATCCAGTCATCAGGCATACAAATAAAATCGCCATTCCATAAATACTGGCAGGAATCGGCAAAGGTAATACATATTTGAGCAGTTCCCCGATAAATGAAATTGCAAGAATGATTAAAAACTGTCTAATATACTTCATTCAAATATCCTCTCTACATTTTTTATCCTTTTTCGTTTGAACTATACTTTTTCATATAAAAGAAATTGGTAGCACCAATTCAGTGCTACCAATCATTATACTGCCATCTTATTATTTGTCAATTTATTATTTTACCAAATTGGCATCAATATATTCCCAGCATGTTTTCTTGCGGGCTGCAACTTTCTGCGACTGATGCTATAACTTTCCAGATGAATACTATTTATTCCTGTCAGCGGTATCTCAACTGCCAGAAGACCACCCTTTCCTGTCGTCGACGCACAATCTTTACAAACGGATACTACTCCTGCCGCTGATGTCCCAGCTGCCAGAAAGCTACCGCTCCTGCCGCCGCTACGTTAAGTGAATCTACACCATGTGCCATCGGAATCATAACCGTATAATCGCAGTCAGCTATCGTATCTCCGGCCAGCCCATCGCCCTCTGTACCGAGCACAATTGCCAGCTTTTCCTCACTATTTAACTGCGGATCATCAATTCCTACACTATCTTCTCGGAGTGCCATTGCCGCCGTCTTAAAGCCCATTTCTTTCAATGTCTTCATTGCCTGCTCCGGCCAGACACCATCCTTCTTTGACAACATTGTCCACGGAATCTGGAATACTGTTCCCATACTCACACGACTTGCACGTCTGTAAAGAGGATCACTGCAGCCACCGGTCAATATCACTGCATCCATACCAAGTGCTGCGGCACAGCGGAACAATGCTCCCACATTTGTCGGATTGACCACTTCTTCCAAAATAGCGATCCGCTTCGCTCCCTGACATACCTCCTCTATCGTTGGCAATGTCCTGCGGCGCATCGTGCACCAGAGCCCCCTTGTCAGATGGTAACCGGTAAGCTTCGTCAATATCTCATCCGGTGCAACATAGATTGGGACATCCTCCATCCGATCCAGAATCTCCTCAGCCTCTGCAAGCTGTCCCTTTTCTGCCAGAAAAGACACCGGTTCATATCCACCATCTAATGCCCGCTCGATCACCTTCGGACTCTCGGTAATAAACAATCCTTCCTCCGGTTCATAAATTGTTGCAAGCTGCCGTTCCGAAAGCTCCGCATAAACCGCCAGTTCCGGACGATTCAGATCCGTTACTTCTATTATTTTCATCGTAATTTCCTTCCCGATACACACGCTTGTCATCTTATTATGTCAATTACCTTTATACCAAATTGGTATCAATATACTTCCAATATGGCTTCTTGTTTACCTCACCTTCATGCTCTATATACCAATTTGCAGCCTCCTGTAACCCGGCATCCATTGACATCGTCTCCGGATATATCTTCTTCTGCCGGGTCACATCAAGACAGTATTCATAATTATAAAAGCTGAAATAATTTCTCTGCTCTACTGTTTCCGGTACAGATACGAATTCCGGCACTTTATCAAAGCAAGCATAACATTTGATAACCCAGTCTCTTATCGATATTGACTTTTCATTTCCGACATTCAAAATATGATCCGTTGGGCACTTTGTAATTATTACTTCCATCAGCCTACACAAATCTTCCACATGGAAAAACTGTAATTTCATCTCACCGGCTTCCGGCAAATAAAATTTTCTGTCTGCCATTGCACAGTCAAATACAAACGCCTCCCGATAGACGTTGTCCATAGAACCATATAAATATGGCGGTCTTAAAATATAAGCATCCGGGACTCTCTCCAACAGTGCATTTTCTGCTTCGATCTTATCTGTTCCATATTTTCCCCAGAATTTATTTACTGCTCTTTCAGAATCCTCAGGAAATGGCTGTACACCATACTCCGGATATACCGCACTGGAACTAATCATTATATATTGATCAAAAGAGTCCAGCGAATTATGTAAATCAATTATGTCTTGTGCATCATAAGCGGTTATGTCGGCAACAACATCAAAATGCAGATTCTTCAGCTTATCCCCTAAATTATGCCTGTCGCTTTCAATCAGCGTCACGCCCTTAACCTGCGGTTTTGAATTACGGTTCACTACATAGACCTCATATCCATGCTCTACAAAATACTTTGCTGCATACTTACTGACAAATGTGGTTCCACCGGTAATCAAGATTTTCTTCATTGATATCTCCTTTTCTGCTGCACAGGGCTTGCTTATAAGCCCACCCAATTGTTTGCATCTACAAAATAACATACCGGTAATTTCATTGTCAATATTGCTGCTAATCGATAAACAAAAAAATACCCGGAAGAGTGTAAACACTCTCCGGATATTTTTTATTTATCTAATCTTCTCGTTACTTACGCGTAGATTACTCGATGATAGAAGCAACTCTTCCTGAACCTACTGTACGTCCGCCTTCACGTTTGTGAGGTTCTTAGAATCTCATTATTTTCTGTAATTTTCGTGTCTTTATTATCCTGTGTTATAAGATTTCTACGCTATATTTCTGTTCTTTTCATTTTTTAGTATCAAAATAGTATCACAGTCAGATTTTTATGGGTCATCAACTTTCCGGTTGCAGATTCCCACCTTGACTGTTATAATCGAAACATGGGTGCTATCATAACGGTAGGCGGTTAGTCCTTCATCAGAGGGACTGTGACCCTCTGATTACATAGAAACTCGAAAGAGAATCCACTGGAAAGGAGGGCTAAGCCATGAGTATTGTTGATTTTATAGCAGTAGTGAGCTTCGGCTTAACCTGCTTTGGTCTTGGATATACCTTTGGCAAGGATAATAATAAACCACAAAAATAGCCGCCCTGGTCTGGTAAACTAAGCGGCAATTTTTGTCAAAACATATATCGGACTAACCGTCTATCGGTAGCACTCTTTCTCTATAATTATATTAGCACGCATGTGTGAAAATGTCAAAAATTTTCTTCATTCTTGGTTATTAATCTCCTTGATCAACTGTACTGCCTTCTCTGCATCATCGGTTTTCACGAATATATCCACACCATATATTCCAAATCCTAGTGCCCCATGCATTGCAACATTCGCACCTGCTTCCTGCGAAAAAGCTGCTATTCCATTTTGCTTTAACATTTCTACAAGTTGTTCTGTCTCTACTATATTCTGTGCATTATAAATTTTTGTCCATTCTGCCTTAGATAGGGAAGTTTCCTTTTTCTCCGGAACATTTGACGAATTCTGGTTTCTTTTTCGATTAATAAATGCCAAGAGCCTAAGAACAATAAATGCCACAATAGTAATACCAATCAGAAATCCCAATGCTAATCGTGTTACCTGTGTTTCTGTAGCTCCCATTCTAAATAAACATATGCCATAGATGACTGTAAAAATTCCTGCACATATCACACTGGTGAAAAAATCGCGCCATATAGTAGCACTTTTGGGCAAACATTTATCCCATATTCCATTGTACACCATAATAGAAGCATACAGAATTCCTCCTACCAAAGCAGTTGCTGTCTCTCCTAAAACCAAGCGAATATCCACAGTTAATAACATCTGAATAATAATCGCTAACACACTAATCACAAACATTGATGCAAATGCAAGATTTCCAGCCTTTAATGCTTTTTGTTTCACCCATTCTTCATACACCGCAACTTTGTCCAATGTTTCTTTCATCTCTTTATTCATAGTCTGGCTCCTTTCTCCATCCAGGAGCTCTCTCATCTCAACATCGTAATACTCAGCAAGTTGAACAAGTATACTGAGATCTGGCATATTTATTCCTGTTTCCCATCTGGAAACTGTTCTTGCAGATACTCCAAACTTTTCAGCAAGCTGCTCTTGTGTAAGATTCTTTTCTTTACGACATTGCTTTAAAAAAGCTCCAATCTTTTTTGTGTCCATGTCTCTACCTCTCTTCCACTTACAGCTTACCAATATGTATCAAAATTACCACGACATAAAACGAGAATCCGCTAATTTTCAACCGGACATCGTATGTCTAAAACAAATAAACGGTATTTTCACCCCAAAAGCATTCTATTCCTCTATAAATTAACCTTCTCTTTTATGTCTATCCATAAGCAGCAGAATAAACATAACAAACCATATCACCCATGCAATTAAACAACCGATTCCTATATGCCAAATATCTATAATCATTCCAGCAATAAAAGGAATTGACATAAACATCATTCTTTTCCCATATGCCTTACACATAGCATTTTCATCATATTTTTTTCGTTCTTCTGCAGATTTCATATTATAACCAGACAAGAAGTTGGATGCTTGTCCTTTTGACCTATAAAACCATATTCCAAATAAAAGCATAATTACTGCCATTGCAAAATCAAAAATAATATAAATATAGAACATATAATGCTTCCTTTCAGTCGATTCCACAAACTTGAATTTATCGTCTTGTTCCATTCTTATCAAAATTCTTTTTTAATGCTATTTCTGTTGGGAGAATAGACCCAATTAAAGGAATAAGTTGAACACCACAGATAATCCCTCCTATACTCCCAACACAATCTTCATTTTTTCCAATCACTAAAAGCATGAATATTACTGTTATCGGCAACATAACCATTCCACAGACATACCAGACTTTACCACAATATTTATGAGCAAATTCCCATGTGTCTTTGTTCTTCATAGACATCGAAGTCCGATATCCAAATACTGAATTTATTTCCTTTGGAGCCTTTTTCATAAAATATCTTCCAAAACCAATCATCGTAAATGGAAGAAGCAAATCCATAATCAACATAAAAATCCAAAACCCCATTGTAAACCTCCTTTACTACAACTCCCGATTTGAGAAAAAGCCCAAGGGACTTTTAATGTCCCTTATGCTTTTCTCTTTTCTTTAGCTGTTTTAGTTCAAACATTCGCTGTTCTTCCGCTTCTTTTTTCTTTCGGCTTCTCTCTTTACGCTCATGCTTGTTCTGTTCCTGCTGTAATTTCAACGCCAGTTGTGATTTTGTACTAATGCCAGTTTCCAGCATCTGCTTTTTTGCTGAACGCTGCATCCGTTTCGGATTTCTTTTTATATCCTTTACAATAGCTTCAACAGCCGGACTGAATTTCAAACCGAAATAGTATTTTTGAATATATTCCTGCACTTCATAATCTTTTGGTTCTACGCCAAACGTTACCTTTGCCACAGATAATTTACCATCTTCAATATGCTCAAATATGCCTACCCAAAATGGTTCTTCAAAATATACCGTCAGTTTTCCATTTACTTTGTCCATAAAAATCCCTCCTGAAATTTATTGAACAAAGAATGGACAACCCGGAGGGGCAGGTTACTTACCCTATTTATATAGGACGGCCGGGCTACCTACCGGCTCTGGCACATTAAAGATGCACGTTGCGTTTTTATCTTTGTTTTGATAATCAAGCCATACGGCACGATTAACTTAATTCGGTAACTTTCGATTTACCTTCACTTTATTTTACCATAGTGCTTTCTAAAGTGCTATTCTAATATATACAAAAGTGTAAAAGGACGATCTCACACATATACCATGTTTTTCAATATAATCTCTTCTGCACTAACTTTTATATTATTCATTAACCTAACCCACTTCATCTGATCCTGTACCTTTAATTCTTCAGTTACACCCTTTTTTTCTGCCATCTGTTTCATAAGCATTTCCACCTGTTCTCTGGCTTCCTGATCTATCTGATTCAGATGTTCATTCAGTTTTCCAGTCAATAACAGATACTGATACCTTGCTGATCTGTGTTCTTTTAAGAACTGCTTTCGTAACATTCCATATTTTCCATATGTCGGTTCTGCTTCGTTCAAAACCAGATCCGGCAAATAGTAATCTCCATGCAACGTATAACTCATTCCGTTTTTCTCATCATAAATCTGTTTTTTCATAGCATTAAATCTCCAATCCTCTATATTTTGTTTTGTTCTTTTTATGCTGTTGATTTTCCATCTGCCTCTTTTGAGTTGCCCATTCCAACTGTTTCAGAACGCTTCCCTTTGGCATTTGTTCCATTCGACGCTGCTCTTCCAATTCCTTTTGTTCTTTAATATCCTGCTGCACCACATCCTCTACAGCTTCCGTTCCCAGAATACGCACCACTCTGTCATATCTATCCGAGTTCTCTTGTAAACGTTGATTATCATTTGATAATTTTCCATTTTCTTTACGCACATCATCTAACTGCTTCTGAATATCAACACATTTCTCCGCAGATTTTTGATATTTGTTTTTCCAGCTTTCTACCGTTTTGTTAAGTTCTACAACCTTTCCAGCTAATGCAGCAATCTGATTCTTCATCTTGATAAACAATGGTTTGATTTTATTTTCCCTGTAAGGTACTGCACGTTCAAATGTTCCTGCCTCCGGTAAAAACGTCTTAATCATTCCATATTCTTTTATTTCCTTACTGGCATTATCCATGATTGGTTGTAGCACATTCCGACGATCTTCCAGACTTTTTAGTTCTTTCTCTGCGTCCTCTGCCCTTTGTTCTGCTTCTTGCTTCTCCCTAATTGCCTGTTCCTTATCGTCTTTTAAAATCTGGATATCTGCTCTGGATTCCGCAATCTGTGCTGTCAGTTCTTCATTTTCTGCAGTTAGATACTCTTTCTCCTGCTCCAGCTCCTGTACTTCCTTTTTTCGCTCTTTCTTCTTGAAGTTATAAACATCCAAATGTTCCTCATGAGTACCTTTCTGTTCCCATTCAATGCCATGTTGTTTTGCAATCCCTGCCAGAACCTTTTTTTCATGGTTCATCCACTGGTTCAACTCTGTATCATGCTTATTTCCACCTTGAAATCCAAGACTTTTTAATGCCTGTTTCAACGAAACTCTAGTGTCCATTCCTTTTCCTTTCCAATCAGTCACATAAGGAATAAAATCAATATGTAAATGTGGAGTAGACTCATCCTGATGTAGATAACACCCAAATACCCGTAGCGTTGGATTCCGTTTCTGGAAGTCCTTTACATACTCATCCAGTACTTTTACAGCCTGACCTCCTTCTGCTGTTCCGACAGCCATATCTTCTCGATTTCCAATCTGGAAAATCACTTCATGGAACAATTTTTCCTGTTTTCCCTGCCGGATTTTTTCATAGTAACTTGTAATCTGCCGATCTTTTCTTTTTCCGATGTTGTATCTCCCCACAGCATCATCAAATAACTCTTTATAGACTTCCTTCAGATTTTCATTCTGGTAACAAATATTTAATTGTACTCTGTCCGGTTCTACATTCTCTGCGAAAAACTCTCTCCTGTTATGAGCCAGAGAGCCTTTCCCAATCATACCGCTAATTGTTCGTTTTATCATAATATTTCTCACCTCTTCTCTGAGCAAGTGCCAGATATGACACATAATTTTTATTTACGCCAGTCATGGCGATATTAAGAAATTTTCGCCGGATACGGCGGTTTTGTTACTTTTGTCAAAAGTAACGCAAAAGCACTTTCGACAGCCGTACCGTCCATCAAAAGTACCCTTGCGCCCTGCCGGGGGCTATCCAATCAAATTATTCCGGTATTCTTGCCTGTACATATTCCAGATCTCCGCAATATGATGTTCCCACCAGATACCATTCTCTTGCCGGATTCATCTCCATTCTTGTCCGTACCCACTTATCATCAACCAGCACCTCAAGACCTTCTCCACAGTGAAATCCCGTATCAATCCATAAGTCTGATGCCAACAATCCATATCTGTCATTACTGCTGTTATATCCTAATCTTCCCTGTTTCATCATATCTTTCTCCCTTCTTCACAACTATCAAATTTACAGTAATCTCACATTCCAGCCATAGTTTTCCGTCTGCACCTTACCAACTTTCTCCTTGTTTACTTCTCACAGGGGCGTGACACGCTCCTGTAAAAAGGTAATCAACACGAACTGTTACCATCGAAAGCTCTCTTGCATTCCTTTTCTGTCCAGATACTCCTGCCGGAACTTTTCCCGTTCTTCTTCTGTTGGTGCAGTTTTGGATTTACTGTATACCTCACGATTTACCATTGCATCCAGCTTTTTCTCCAAACCTTTTCTTATATCATCTGCTTCCTGTTCCTGATCCAGTAAATGATATTTTATAATCTTTCCAAATAACTCCTCTGGAATCATAACGTTTTTCAAGTTCTCACCTTCTTACAATTTATGTAAGGACGCAACACTGCAATGTCTTTACAGATTGCAACCTTGCATTTTAATTCCGCATTTTCTATATACTCTGCAATGTTGCACCCTTAATTTATTCCGGCTTAACTTTATTTAAATCCCAATACCAGGAATTACCGATTCGTCTTGCCTTAATTCCAAGTTCCTTTTTTGCATTTTCCAGTGTTCTTTTAGAAATATTCAAATCTTCTGCCATATCAAAGATTTCACTGCTTTGCACAGAAGTTGATGTTTCTGCCAGTTCCCTCAGCATCTTTTTTGCCTGTTCCAGTTTATTTACCTTTGGCGCAATTCCACCAAGCACCTCATCTGCTGTGATTTCATAGTCACCTATCCACTCAAATCCGGTTTCTGTCAGGCGAAATGCTTTGGAATGTCCAAATGCAGCCAGATTATTTTTAATCTGAACCACTGCTCTTAAGTCCGTTTCTCCCTCTATTCTTCCTACCAGTAATACGCTTCTGGCTACTGCAAAAAAGTCAATCGAACCCATTCCTCTATATGCAGCTTTATTTCCACCAGCTTTATTCATATGTCCGATTAATAAAATTGCACATTTATACTTTTCTGCCAGCAAGCTCAATCTTTTTGTCATATCCCTTGCTTCATTTGCCCGGTTCATATCCATTGTTCCTCCAAGGTATGCCTGAATCGGATCTAAAATAAGCACTCTCGCACCAGTCCGTTTGATAGCAGTTTCCAGTCTCTCATCTATCATGGAAAGTGATTTTTCTGTTTCATCTATAACCATGATTCTTTCACAGACCGCTTCTGCCAGCTCCAGTCTGGGTTTTACCGTATCTGCCAGCCCATCTTCCGCTGTCTGATAAATAATATTTACTGGTTCTGTTACTTTCATATCGTTATCCAGACCTTCTCCTTTAGACAATCTCGCTGCAATATTTAATATCAGCGTAGTTTTTCCATCGCCCGGATCACCCTGAATGATCGTTAATTTCCCATAAGGGATAAATGGATACCAGAGCCAGTCCACTGTCTGGGACTGGACATCTGACATCTTTATCATTTTCAATTCTGTTTTATTCTCATTTCTCTGTTCCATAAATTCCTCCATTTTCCCAACTGTTCTCGCCAATTCTCTGTTGTTCTCTGGAAGAATCCCTGCTATAATCAACTTGTCTAGGGTTGACATTTGTGGATTCGTCCCCATTTGTCACATTGCTCCGGTTGTTCGTACTTCCGGAGCTTTTTATATTTTCATCATCCAGCATATCTGCCACCACTTTCTGCTGATCTGGATATAAGTGCCCATAAGTATTCAATGTAATGCGAATGTCCGTATGTCCAAACCTTTCTTTAATCATCAATGGTGGCACTCCCTTATTAATCAGAAATGCCGCATGACTGTGACGAATGTCGTGTACTCTTATCTTTTTTACTCCGGTCTTTTGAACCACCTGTTTTAACTTATGCTGTACCGCTTCATGAACCATTGGAAAAATCCGTTCATCTTCGGGCAACTCATACAGTCTGCTAATATAGTCCTGAATCTCTTTTTTCAGAAATTCCGGTATGGAAATCGTGCGGTTCGATTCTTCTGTTTTGGGAGATGTAATCACGTCCTCTCCATGCATACGGTAGTAAGTTTTATTGATATGAAGTAGATTCCTTTCAAAATCAATGTCAGCAGGTGTAATGCTGAGTGCTTCGCCTTCTCTCGCTCCTGTCCAGAATAATAATTCAAACAGCACATAATATTTGCTTCCCGGTTCTATTCCGGTCATAAACTGCCGATATTCTTCAATTGTCCAAAACTTCATTTTCTTTTTTGAAGTCTTTCCCATACGTTTTACTTTGTCACAGGGATTATCTGCCAGATTGTAGATATTCTTCGCATGATTAAACAATGCCGTCATCTGATTCTGTATTGTTTTCAGATAATCATCTGAATATCCTTTTTCAATAATCGTATTCTGCCACTGGATAATCTCTGCTGGTGTGATACTGTTCATCGGTCTGTCCTTAAAATACGGTAACAGTTGAGCATTCATCGTATCTCTTTTGTTCTTGATACTCCTGTCCTTCAATGACTGAGACTTGTCTCGGAAGTAGACTTCTACAAACTCTCCCATTGTCATATCCATGTCTGCTTTCGCTGTTCTTTTATACTCCGCTTCAAAATTTAATGCTTCTTTCTTAGTGCGGAATCCTCTTTTTACTTTTCGCTTTTTGGCTCCTGTCCAGTCCTCATAATAAAATGAAACATACCAGGTTCCTCTTTCTTCATCTTTGTATGCTGCCATACTTTCTCACCCCCTTACATTGCAATCTGGGAATATCCATAAAATTTCTTTTCCCAGAATGCCCTCGGTATCTTGCCCGCAACGGTTACATATCCCTGATCTGCAAGCTCTTTGTTCAGTTTGCGAAGCAGCTTGTAAGCATATCCAAGTGAAATCCCCATGCTCTCTGCAACTTCTTCCGCTGTAATCATATAGTTCTGTCTCCGCATATCATTTCCTCCTTGTCTATAATTATCATTTTCACTGATACTATATCATTTTAAATAATCATTGTCAATAATTTTTATCTGTTTAAATGATATTTTTCTATATTGTTGATTTTTATCATTTGTGATATACTAATCATAGCTTTTAAGGAGGTGGATAATATGCAGGAATCATCTATTTCAGAAAAAATAAAAGAGCTGCGAACTGATCTGAAGATGAATCAGAAAAACTTTTCTGCAGCTATCGGTATACGTCAGTCAACTTTATCCAGTTATGAAAATGGTGTAGTTACTCCCTCTAATGATGTGTTATTGACTATTGCTCAGAAATTTCATGTCTCACTGGACTGGTTATTTGGATTATCTGAAAATAAAGTACAGATTTCTACTCTCAGCGATATTCTTTGGGTTTTACTGCAGATGAATGAATCCAATGAACTCCGGTATGAACTGGATATAAATAATAAACTTCCCGGTGATATAGAAACAGAAACACAGAAATGGTATGCCGGACTTCGCTTTTATGGAAATGATCCGGAACACTCTTTAAACGCAGATATGTGTAATTTTCTTGCTGATCTGCAGGAGAACAGAGAAAGCCTGGAATCTTATTTCACAGGTAAAGATATGTTTGATATGTGGAAAAAGCAGACGTTGGAATACTACACTTCCAAACCTGTTACCCATAAAGAAATTGAAGAACTGGATTTTGAGACACGAATCCGTAAACGAGATGAACTTCTAGCACAGAAATTTTCCAATAACGAACAGAAATAGTATCATAACAGTATCACAGGCAGATATGCGAAGATTTTCATTTTCTTCCCATACCTGCCTGTTTTTAATTTATTCGCTATTCTTTACAGCCCTATTTTAAACTTTTTACACAACAGAAAAACCCCGGAAACCTTACGGTTCCGGGGTATCTTACGTTTGGACACATGTACCTTGCGATACTCAATATATATTAGTCAGTGATTACTCGATAATTGTAGCAACACGTCCTGATCCTACTGTACGGCCACCTTCACGAATAGCGAATGTAAGACCCTGGCTCATAGCGATTGGGTGAATCAGTTCGATTGTCATTTCTACGTTATCACCAGGCATGCACATCTCTGTACCTGCTGGAAGGTTACAAACACCTGTTACGTCAGTTGTTCTGAAGTAGAACTGTGGACGGTAGTTGTTGAAGAATGGTGTATGACGACCACCCTCGTCCTTAGTAAGAACGTAAACCTGAGCTGTGAACTTTGTATGACATGTGATTGAACCTGGCTTACAAAGAACCTGACCTCTTACGATATCTTCTCTCTTGATACCACGAAGAAGAGCACCGATGTTATCACCAGCCTGTCCTTCATCAAGGAGCTTTCTGAACATCTCGATACCTGTTACAGTTGTCTTCTGGATTTCTGGCTTAATACCAACGATTTCAACTTCATCATTTAAGTGGATAACACCAGCTTCTACTCTACCGGTAGCAACTGTACCACGACCTGTGATTGTGAATACATCCTCTACAGGCATGATGAATGGCTTATCTGTATCTCTCTGAGGATCTGGAATGTATGAATCTATTGTATCCATAAGTTCCATAATCTTATCTCCCCAAGGTCCCATTGGATCTTCAAGAGCCTTAAGAGCTGAACCCTTAACGATTGGGCAATCATTGAATCCGTACTCTTCGAGCTGTTCTGTAACTTCCATCTCTACAAGTTCGATAAGCTCGTCATCATCAACCATATCGCACTTATTTAAGAATACAACGATGTAAGGTACACCAACCTGACGTGAAAGTAAGATGTGCTCCTTTGTCTGAGCCATAACACCATCAGTAGCAGCAACAACAAGGATAGCACCATCCATCTGAGCTGCACCAGTGATCATGTTCTTAACGTAGTCAGCATGTCCTGGACAGTCAACGTGAGCATAATGTCTCTTCTCTGTCTCGTACTCAACGTGAGCTGTAGAGATAGTGATACCTCTTTCTCTCTCTTCTGGAGCCTTATCAATGTTAGCGAAATCAACAGCTGCGTTACCAGCTACTCTCTCTGAAAGAACTTTTGTGATAGCTGCTGTTAATGTTGTTTTACCATGGTCAACGTGACCGATTGTACCAATGTTACAATGTGGCTTACTTCTATTAAACTTTTCCTTTGCCATTTTTTAATATCCTCCTTAAATTTCGTACCCCTAAGGGCTATGCTTGGCTAAAACTCATTATATAGAATATATAAAAGATTTTCAACCTTTTTTTATCTCTTTATACCAGCAGGCACAAGGATTTTCAACCTTTTTACCTGCTGATATGATTTATTTTACTCTTTTAAGTCGAAAGGCACGGCAAAATGCCTTTCTGAGTTGTCAAACTATTATTTTGACTTTTCTGCAATAACCTTCTCCTGAACACTCTTTGGACACTGAGCGTATCTCTCAAAGAACATTGAGTAGTTACCACGTCCCTGTGTAGATGAACGAAGCTCTGTTGAGTAACCGAACATCTCTGCAAGTGGAACGAATGCTCTGACGATCTTACCACCGCCGATATCATCCATACCTTCGATCTGGCCTCTCTTAGCATTTAAGCTTCCGATTACATCACCTAAGTATTCCTCAGGCATTGTAACTTCAACCTTCATGATAGGCTCCAGAAGAACTGGGTTTGCCTTAGCCATAGCATCCTTGAAAGCCATAGAACCAGCGATGTGGAATGCCATTTCTGATGAATCGACTTCATGGTATGAACCATCGTATACATTTGCATGGACACCAAGTACTGGGTATCCACCAAGAATACCAGCCTTAGCAGCTTCTTCGATACCTTCACCGACTGCTGGGATATATTCCTTAGGAATAGCACCACCAACAACTGTGGATTCGAACTTGAATGTCTCTTCGCCGTTTGGATCCATTGGCTCGAACTTAACTTTACAGTGACCATACTGACCACGACCACCTGACTGCTTAGCATATTTGCTATCAACATCAACAGCCTTGGTAAATGTCTCTTTGTAAGCAACCTGAGGTGCACCTACGTTAGCCTCAACCTTGAACTCACGAAGCAGACGGTCAACAATAACCTCAAGGTGAAGCTCACCCATACCGGCGATGATTGTCTGTCCTGTTTCTTTATCTGTATGTGCTCTGAATGTAGGATCTTCTTCAGCAAGCTTTGCAAGAGCCTCGCCCATCTTACCCTGATCATTCTTTGTCTTAGGCTCGATAGCAAGCTCGATAACTGGCTCTGGGAATTCCATTGACTCAAGGATAACCGGATGCTGCTCATCACAGATTGTATCACCAGTTGTTGTTACTTTGAAACCAACAGCAGCTGCGATATCACCAGCGTAAACCTTATCAATTTCCTTACGAGCATTTGCATGCATCTGTACGATACGTCCTACACGCTCTTTCTTGTCTTTTGTTGCATTTAATACATATGAACCTGAGTTCAATGTACCTGAATATACTCTGAAGAATGCTAACTTACCAACGAATGGGTCTGTCATGATCTTGAATGCCAATGCAGCAAATGGTTCTTCATCTGATGAATGACGAACTACATCATTTCCTTCAGGATCTACACCTGTGATATCAGGGATATCTGTAGGAGCTGGCATATATTCAATAACACCATCAAGCATCTTCTGAACACCCTTATTCTTGTATGCGGAACCAAGGAATACCGGAACTGCTTCACAAGCAATAGTTGCTCTACGAAGAACTTTCTTCATTTCGTCGATTGAAGGCTCTTCACCCTCAAGGTACATCATCATTAAGTCATCATCTAACTCGCAGATTTTCTCTACAAGATTCTCATGCCATTTATCAGCAAGCTCTTTTAAGTCATCAGGGATCGTTGTGATCTCGATGTCTTCACCCTTATCATCTTTATAATAGTATGCATCCATCTCAAATAAGTCGATCAGACCGATGAAATCGGATTCTTTACCGATAGGAATCTGAACTGGAATTGCATTCTTGCCCAGACGATCAATAATTGTCTGAACTGAGTAGAAAAAGTCAGCACCCATTTTATCCATCTTGTTGATGAATGCCATACGTGGAACGTTGTATGTGTCAGCCTGACGCCATACGTTTTCTGACTGAGGCTCTACACCAGCCTTTGCATCGAATACACCAACGGCGCCATCAAGTACACGAAGTGAACGCTCTACTTCTACAGTAAAGTCTACGTGACCTGGAGTATCAATGATGTTGATTCTGTGCTCTAAAGCACCAGCCTTTGGTTTGTGATGATCCTCTAATGTCCAGTGACAGGTTGTAGCAGCGGAAGTGATTGTAATACCTCTTTCCTGCTCCTGCTCCATCCAGTCCATAGTAGCTGTACCATCATGAGTATCACCGATTTTATAGTTAACACCAGTATAGTATAAGATTCTCTCTGTAAGAGTTGTCTTACCAGCATCGATATGAGCCATAATACCAATGTTTCTTGTTCTGTCCAATGGATATTCTCTTCCAGCCAACGGATTGTCCTCCTTTTATTATTCTGTAGACAGCACAGATTAGAATCTGTAGTGAGCAAACGCCTTGTTTGCTTCTGCCATCTTGTGCATATCTTCTTTTCTCTTTACAGATGCACCTGTGTTATTAGCTGCATCCATGATTTCTCTTGCAAGTCTTTCTTCCATGGTCTTTTCACTTCTGGCACGTGAAAATGTTGTTAACCAACGAAGTCCAAGAGCCTGTCTTCTATCTGGTCTTACATCGATAGGTACCTGATATGTTGCACCACCGATACGTCTTGCCTTAACCTCGAGTAATGGCATGATGTTGTTCATAGCCTCTTCAAATACCTCGATAGCGTCCTTACCAGTTTCAGTTGCGATACGGTCGAATGCACCGTAAACAATCTTCTGAGCAACACCCTTCTTACCATCTAACATTACGTTGTTGATAAGCTTGGTAACCACCTTGTTATTGTAAATTGGATCCGCTAATACGTCTCTCTTTGCGATATGTCCTTTACGTGGCACGGTTCTTCCCTCCTTAATATTTATTAATTCTTCGGTACTCACATTATAAAATGTGTTCGTGCTGTTATTTCCATCTCTTCTATCTATCTGATGTTTTCTGCATTTTATGCATCAACACCTTATCTCATAGCAAAAACATGGCCTAACCAGCACATTTTTTTGGAATGTTTCCAATAATACGGTTTTAATTACTTCTTAGCATCTTTTGGACGCTTAGCACCGTACTTAGAACGAGCCTGACGTCTCTTTGCAACACCTGCTGTATCAAGAGTACCTCTGATGATATGGTATCTTGTACCAGGTAAGTCCTTTACTCTACCACCACGGATAAGAACTACGCTATGCTCCTGAAGGTTGTGACCTTCACCTGGAATATAACTTGTAACTTCGATACCGTTTGATAAACGAACTCTGGCGATCTTTCTCAGAGCTGAGTTAGGCTTCTTAGGAGTAGCTGTCTTAACTGCTGTACAAACTCCTCTCTTCTGTGGAGAGCTTGTCTCAGTTGGCTTCTTCTTTAATGAGTTGAAACTTCTCTGAAGAGCTGGTGCAGTTGACTTCTTCTCTACTGTCTGTCTTCCCTTTCTAACTAACTGGTTAAATGTTGGCATGTTTTCACCTCCTACTTTCAAAATAAAAAATAATATAAGGCATACGTTCTCACGCATGCCTTACCATTATATATATTGAAATTATTCGTGTCAAGCACTTTTCAAATTTATTTATTCGTTATCAGATGTCTCTGCCTCTACAGATTCCAAGTCTGAAGCATTTTCTTCCGCCTCATCCTCTGCATCTGCATCGGTATCAACTGCATCTTCTAACTCTGTGCTTTCCAGATCATCTCCGAAGTCGATCTCGTCATCATCATCATCATCAAAGAAGTTGATCTCATCCATCTCTGTATCAAGCTTTACAGAACGATAGCGCTTCATACCTGTACCTGCTGGGATCAGCTTACCGATAATAACGTTCTCTTTCAGACCATTAAGCGGATCCACCTTACTCTTAATAGCTGCATCTGTAAGAACCTTTGTTGTCTCCTGGAAGGACGCTGCTGACATAAAGGAATCTGTAGCAAGCGATGCCTTTGTAATACCAAGCATTACCTGTGAGCCTTCTGCCGGCTGTTTGCCTTCTGCGATGAGCTGCTCATTTGTATCTTCAAAATCAAGAACGTCAACCAGTGTTCCCGGAAGGTAGGATGAATCTCCGTTATCCTCGATCCTGATCTTCTTTAACATCTGACGAACAATGATCTCGATATGCTTATCATTGATATCAACACCCTGAAGTCTGTATACTCGCTGTACTTCACGAAGCATGTAATCCTGAACTGCACGGATACCTTTGATCTTTAAGATATCATGTGGATTAACAGAACCTTCTGTTAATTCATCACCGGCTTCCAGAACCTGATCGTCCAGAACCTTGATACGGGAACCATAAGGAATTAAGTATGCCTTTGATTCGCCTGTCTCGTCATTTGTGATAACAACTTCTCTCTTCTTCTTATTATCACGAAGCTGAACCTTACCGCCAAACTCTGCAATGATCGCAAGTCCCTTTGGCTTTCTTGCTTCGAACAACTCTTCTACTCTAGGAAGACCCTGTGTAATATCATCACCGGCAACACCACCAGTATGGAACGTTCTCATGGTAAGCTGTGTACCAGGCTCACCGATTGACTGAGCTGCGATGATTCCGGCAGCTTCACCAACCTGTACCGGCTGTCCGGTTGCCATGTTGGCACCGTAACATTTTGCACATACACCAAGGTGTGACTTACATGTCAGGATCGTTCTGATCTTAAGCTTTGCATCCTGTCTTGTAACACCTGTATCCGGATCAAGGAACGGAACACCGTTTGAATCTACACCCTGATTTACGATCAGAGCAGCTCTCTTTGGTGATACCATGTGGTTTGCCTTAACTAAAAGGTTACCATCTTTATCGTATACAGATTCTGCAAGGTAACGACCTGTAATTCTCTCCTGGAAGGATTCGATTACTTCTTTGCCTTCCATGAATGCTTCTACTTCCATACCAGGAATTGCTTTTCCTGCACAACAATCTGTCTCGCGAATGATCAGATCCTGTGATACGTCAACCAGACGTCTGGTCAGGTATCCTGAATCGGCTGTACGAAGCGCTGTATCGGACAGACCCTTACGAGCACCATGCGCTGAAATGAAATACTCCAGAACGTCAAGACCTTCACGGAAGTTTGACTTAATCGGAAGTTCGATCGTACGACCGGTTGTATCTGCCATCAGACCACGCATACCAGCCAGCTGTTTGATCTGCTGGTTAGATCCACGGGCACCGGAATCTGCCATCATGAAGATGTTGTTATATTTATCAAGTCCGTCCAGAAGGGCTTTTGTCAGAACCTTATCGGCTTCTTCCCAAACCTTAACAACAGCGAGGTATCTCTCCTCCTCTGTCATAAGACCACGTCTGAACATCTTTGTGATCTTGTCAACCTGAGTCTGAGCATCTGCAAGGATCTGCTTCTTCTCGTCCGGCACCTTCATATCTGAAATAGATACTGAAATAGCACCTCTGGTTGAATACTTGTAACCGATTGCCTTTACGTCATCCAGAACTTCAGCAGTCTTGGTTGCGCCATGTGTATTGATACATTTGTCAAGGATCGGCTTTAACTGTTTCTTACCAACATGGAAATCAATCTCAAGTTTCAGGATATTGTCAGGATTTGTTCTGTCAACATATCCAAGATCCTGAGGAATGATCTCGTTGAACAGCAAACGACCGAGTGTAGTATCGATGATACCTGTAACCTCTGCTCCGTCTTCTGTCGTAACAGTTCTTCTTACTTTTATCTTAGAGTGGAGAGTGATCTCCTTGTTCTCATATGCAAGCAGTGCTTCGTTCTTTGACTTGAAGAACTTGCCTTCTCCGATATCGCCATCCTTCTCCATTGTCAGATAGTAGATACCAAGGACCATATCCTGTGAAGGAACGGCAACCGGAGCACCATCTGAAGGCTTCAGAAGGTTATTCGGGGACAGGAGCAGGAATCTACATTCTGCCTGTGCCTCAACTGTAAGTGGAAGGTGAACAGCCATCTGGTCACCATCGAAATCGGCGTTGAACGCTGTACATACCAGTGGATGAAGCTTGATTGCCTTACCTTCTACAAGGATAGGCTCAAATGCCTGGATACCCAGTCTGTGAAGTGTAGGAGCACGGTTTAACATAACCGGATGCTCTTTGATTACATCCTCAAGTACATCCCAAACTTCCGGCTCAAGCTTTTCTACCATCTTCTTAGCAGCTTTAATGTTATTCGCTCTGCCGCTGGCTGTCAGTTCTTTCATAACAAATGGCTTGAATAATTCGATAGCCATTTCCTTTGGAAGACCACACTGATAGATCTTAAGTTCCGGTCCTACTACGATAACGGAACGTCCTGAATAGTCAACACGCTTACCAAGAAGGTTCTGACGGAAACGTCCCTGCTTACCCTTTAACATATCGGACAGAGACTTTAATGCTCTGTTACCCGGACCTGTTACAGGACGGCCTCTTCTACCATTATCAATTAACGCATCAACAGCTTCCTGAAGCATCCTCTTCTCGTTTCTGACAATGATGTCAGGAGCGTTCAGATCAAGAAGTCTTCTTAAGCGGTTATTTCTGTTGATAATTCTTCTATATAAGTCATTCAGGTCAGATGTAGCAAATCTGCCGCCATCCAACTGAACCATAGGTCTGATATCCGGTGGGATAACCGGAATAACATCCATGATCATCCACTCCGGCTTATTCTCAGAATTACGGAATGCTTCAACAACTTCCAGTCTCTTGATGATTCTGGCTCTCTTCTGTCCGCTTGAATTCTTAAGCTCAGCCTTTAATTCTTCGCTTTCTTTATCCAGATCGATTGCTCTTAAGAGCTCCTGAATGGACTCAGCACCCATTCCTGCACGGAAGGAGCCGTATCCGAAGTCCTCTTCAGCCTTTCTGTATTCCTGCTCTGTCAGAACCTGCTTATAAGTAAGCGGTGTGTCCTTTGGATCAAGAACGATATAAGATGCAAAGTATAATACCTTTTCAAGTACTCTTGGAGAAATATCAAGGATCAGTCCCATACGGCTAGGAATACCTTTGAAATACCAGATATGGGATACCGGTGCTGCAAGCTCGATATGACCCATACGCTCTCTACGAACGCTGGCCTTTGTAACCTCTACACCGCATCGATCACAGATAATACCTTTATATCTGATCTTCTTATATTTACCGCAATGACATTCCCAGTCCTTGCTAGGTCCAAATATTCTCTCGCAGAACAAACCGTCTTTTTCCGGTTTTAATGTTCTGTAGTTGATAGTCTCAGGTTTCTTAACCTCACCATGTGACCATTCTCTGATTTTTTCAGGAGATGCAAGTCCGATTCTAATTGCGTCAAAGCTTAAAGCCTGTTCCTGTTCTGGAGTTTCCATGTTAAATTCTGGCATCTTACAAAATCTCCTTTCTAAAATTCATCATCCGAGTTGCCATCATAGTCGTCATTGTAATCATCCAGATATTCTCCGTCTGATAATGATGTCAGCTCATCATTTTCATCTGTTCCGCTGAAGCCCGCTTCTTCAAATTCACGTCCATCAGCTTCCCGTTTATCATCATCGATCATGCTCTTAACATTCTCGTCATACGCTTCGATCGTCTCACCGAGATCAACCTCTGTCATATCGTCTTTTACAACTCTGACATCGAGACCAAGTGACTGGAATTCCTTCAGCAGTACCTTGAATGACTCAGGGATACCAGGTGTAGGAATATTCTCACCCTTAATGATCGCTTCATATGTCTTAACACGTCCGATTACATCATCCGACTTAACAGTCAGGATTTCCTGTAATGTATATGATGCACCGTATGCTTCCAGTGCCCAAACTTCCATCTCACCGAAACGCTGTCCACCGAACTGAGCTTTACCACCCAGAGGCTGCTGTGTAACTAATGAGTACGGACCGGTTGAACGTGCATGGATCTTATCATCAACCAGATGGTGGAGCTTAAGATAATGCATGTAACCGATTGTTACAGGGCTGTCAAATTCTTCACCGGTTCTACCGTCACGAAGCTGTACCTTACCGGTTCTGTCGATTGGAACGCCCTTCCATTCTTCTCTGTGGTCTCTGTTCTCATAGAGGTAATTCATTACTTCTTCCGAAACAGAGTCTTTATATTTCTCATAGAAATCTTCCCACTCGGTATTTGCATAATCATTCGCCATCTCAAGAGTATCCATGATATCAAACTCGTCTGCACCATCAAACACAGGAGTTGAAACCTTGAATCCGAGAACCTGTGAAGCAAGACCAAGATGGATTTCAAGAACCTGTCCGATATTCATACGTGAAGGAACGCCCAGTGGGTTCAACACGATATCGAGCGGACGACCATTTGGAAGGAATGGCATATCTTCTACCGGAAGTACACGGGAAATTACACCCTTGTTACCATGACGACCGGCCATCTTATCTCCTACCTGGATCTTTCTCTTCTGAGCAATGTATACTCTGACTGATTTATTAACACCCGGTGAAAGTTCATCACCGTTTTCTCTTGTGAAGATCTTGGTATCCATGATGACACCAAATGCTCCATGAGGAACCTTAAGGGAAGTATCTCTTACTTCTCTTGCCTTCTCACCAAAGATGGCACGAAGGAGTCTTTCCTCTGCTGTCAGCTCTGTCTCTCCCTTAGGAGTAACCTTACCGACAAGGATATCTCCGGCACGAACCTCAGCACCGATACGGATAATACCATTCTCATCCAAATCCTTTAATGCATCATTGGACAATCCCGCAAGATCTCTTGTGATCTCTTCCGGTCCGAGCTTGGTATCTCTTGCTTCGCATTCGTACTCCTCAATATGAATAGATGTATATACATCATCTTTTACAAGTCTTTCACTTAAAAGAACAGCATCCTCGTAGTTGTAACCTTCCCAGGTCATGAAACCGATCAGAGGATTCTTTCCAAGTGCGATCTCTCCACCTGAAGTAGACGGTCCGTCTGCGATAACCTCTCCGGCCTTAACATGCTCGCCCTTGAATACGATAGGTCTCTGGTTCATACAGTTACCCTGATTGCTTCGTGCGAACTTGATAACGTGGTAGATATCCTTTGTTCCATCTTCATCTGCCTTAATACAGATTTCCTTACTTGTGGAATATTCAACTACACCATCTCTCTTTGCAACGATACATACACCTGAGTCAACAGCTGCCTTTGCTTCCATACCGGTACCTACAACGGCTGATTCGGTAAGCATAAGCGGAACTGCCTGACGCTGCATGTTTGATCCCATCAGAGCACGGTTTGCATCATCGTTCTCAAGGAAAGGAATCATGGATGTAGCAACTGAGAATACCATCTTAGGAGAAACGTCCATCAGATCAACTCTTGATTTCGGGAACTCTGTTGTATCCTCTCTGTATCTTCCTGATACGTTGTTATTTACGAAATGACCATCTGCATCCAGAGGTTCATTTGCCTGTGCAACTCTGTAATTATCTTCTTCATCTGCCGTCAGATAAATAACCTCATCTGTAACTACAGGGTTTGCAGGATCTGATTTATCCAGTTTTCTGTATGGTGCTTCTACAAAACCATACTCATTGATTCTTGCATAAGTAGCCAGAGAGTTGATCAGACCGATGTTAGGACCTTCAGGAGTCTCGATAGGACACATTCTACCATAATGAGTATAGTGTACATCTCGAACCTCGAATCCTGCTCTGTCTCGTGACAGACCACCAGGACCAAGGGCTGATAATCTTCTCTTATGAGTCAGCTCAGACAATGGGTTGTTCTGATCCATGAACTGTGACAACTGGGAACTTCCGAAGAATTCCTTAACTGCTGCTGTTACAGGCTTGATGTTGATCAGAGACTGTGGAGTGATCGTCTCTACGTCCTGAGTCGTCATTCTCTCTCTTACAACTCTTTCCAGTCTGGAAAGACCGATTCTATACTGATTTTGAAGAAGTTCTCCGACTGCACGGATACGTCTGTTACCAAGGTGATCGATATCATCCTTTGTTCCAATACCATATTCAAGGTGAATGTTGTAGTTAATTGAAGCGATAATGTCTTCTTTTGTTATATGCTTTGGAACAAGGTCAGATGCATCTCTTGCGATAGCTGCCTTTAATTCTTCTTCGTCTGAATATTCATTTAAAAGGGTTTCAAGGACAGGATAGTATACACCCTCATGGATACCTACTTCAGCAGGATCAAATCCAACATACTTGGACAGATCTACTACCATATTTGAAAGCACCTTTACGTTACGTTCTTCTGTCTGGATCATAACATATGGTACAGCAGCATCCTGGATATCCTTTGCCTGTGCTCTTGTAAGTGTCGTGCCTGCTTCTGCGATCACTTCACCGGTTGCCGGATCGATCGCATCCTCTGCAAGTATCTGACCTGTGATTCTGTTCTGGAATGCCAGCTTCTTATTGAACTTATAACGTCCAACCTTTGCAAGATCATAACGTCTTGGATCAAAAAACATTGCATTGATCAGGTTCTCTGCACTCTCTACTGCAAGAGGCTCACCCGGTCTTATTTTTTTGTACAGCTCAAGAAGACCATCCTGATATGTCTCAGAAGGATCCTTTTCAATACTTGCTAAAATCTTTGGTTCTTCGCCAAACAGATCGATAATCTCTGCATTTGTTCCGATTCCCAGTGAACGGATAAGTACTGTGATAGGCACCTTTCTGGTTCTATCTACACGAACATAGAAAACATCATTCGAATCTGTTTCGTACTCTAACCATGCACCACGGTTTGGGATAACTGTACAGGAGTACAGCTTCTTACCAATCTTATCATGTGCAATATCATAGTAGATACCAGGTGAACGCACCAACTGGCTTACGATAACTCGCTCTGCACCGTTGATCACAAATGTACCTGTCTCGGTCATAAGAGGAAGATCACCCATGAAAATCTCATGTTCTGACATTTCCTTTGCGTCATTTGCATGGAGTCTTACTTTTACTTTAAGCGGTGCAGCATATGTTGCATCTCTTTCCTTGCACTCTTCGATTGAGTACTTCACATCATCTCTACATAACTGGAAATCTACAAACTCAAGACTAAGCTGTCCTGTATAGTCAGTAATAGGAGAGATATCTTTAAATGCCTCCTTCAGACCATCGGTAAGGAACCACTGGTATGAGTTTTTCTGAACTTCGATAAAGTTAGGCATCTCCAGGACATCTTTCTGTCTGGAATAACTCATTCGGATACCTTTACCAGATTGAACAGGACTAATTCTGTTTTTTTCCATCGACACATTCACCCCTTGGAATTTATTTTTAAGCGTATATTCTGTTGAAATGCTTACATTTAACCGAAATATATTAGCCGTGTCATTATACATCTGGTTTGAAAGCAAACCAACCCATAGTATAGACAGTCTACATCATATCACGTTTTCAAGGTGCATGTCAAGAAAAATTTGGAATATTTTTGAAAAAGAATTGAATATGAACTTTTATCCATATTTATATGCCCCTCTGCATTCTTTTGAAACAGCCTGCAGCGGTATTATTACAGAACAGATACATAACGCCGACTATATCATGTCGTATCTGTGTTCAGAATCTTAAAATCACTTATTCGGTCTCAACTGCTCTTATTGATAAAAATGATCAGTTCGCCGGAACTTTGACAAAAACGACCTGGCAGGTAATTCTCCCGCCAGGTCGAAAGATATTCATAAATACAAGGAATAAAATTACTTTAATGTAACCTTAGCGCCTTCAGCCTCTAACTTAGTCTTAGCTTCCTCAGCCTCGTCCTTTGAAGCTCCCTCTTTGATAACCTTTGGAGCGCCATCAACAGCATCCTTAGCTTCCTTTAAGCCAAGACCTGTGATCTCACGAACAACCTTGATAACCTTAACCTTGTTAGGACCAACTTCTGTAAGTTCGATATCGAATGAATCCTTCTCTTCTGCTGCTGGAGCGTCTCCGCCTGCTGCTGCTACAACAACACCTGCTGCTGCTGATACGCCGAATTCTTCCTCACATGCTTTAACTAAGTCATTTAATTCTAATACTGATAAACCTTTGATTACTTCAATAATTTCCTGAGTTGTCATTATTATTTCCTCCATTAATATAATATAGTTTAATAATTGCTGCTTCTATTAAATAGAAGCCGATGTGCCTGTATGCACAAATAATTAAGCTTCCTTCTGTTCTGCAATCTGCTTGATAACACGAGCGAAGTTTGCAATAGGTGACTGGATACTTCCAAGGAATTTGGAAATAAGTACTTCTCTTGAAGGAATGTTTGCAATAACTGCGATACCTGCTGCATCGTAGAATGTACCTTCTACAACGCCACCCTTAAGCTCAAGTGCCGGAGCAGTCTTTGCGAAGTTAGCCAAGATTCTGGCTGCTGCTGTAGCATCTGTCTTACAGATAGCTAATCCGGTAGGTCCTTCGAGACATGGCTTCAGTCCCTCGAACTCTGTGCCTTCAATAGCGAAGTTGATCATGGTGTTCTTGTATACCTTATAAACAACCCCAGCTTCTCTTAACTGCTTACGAAGCTGTGTGTCCTGCTCAACTGTAAGTCCACGGTAGTCAACTACAACTGCTGTCTGAGCACCATCTAAGTTAGCTTTGATTTCTTCAACTACTGGCTTCTTAATCTCTACCTTTGCCATAATGCGCCTCCTTGTTTTACTAATGACTGCACATAGTTAACAGAAAGCATCTTCTGCTAAAATAAGAAAAGCTCTCTGTCGATAAGACAGAGAGCATATAGTTAAAATAATATTAACGATATATTCCTCGGTAGGTGTTTTTCAACTTATGCCATCCGGCACCTACTGTCTTCGGCAGTTCATCGGGGGATACTTTACCATAACACAAGGAATATGTCAATACGTTTTTTCACTTTTTGATGTAAATTTTCACTTTTCCATGTAAATTTACACTTTTTCGTGCAAATACTTTTGCTCACATTATTTATGATGTGTAATTCTTTTATATCTGTTTTTGTCTGGATCTTATTCTTCCCATTTCTTTACAAGGATACTTGCATTGTGTCCGCCAAATCCAAGAGAATTGCTCAGTGCATATGTAATGTCCTTATGAACGCCCTCACCCTTTGTATAATTCAGGTCGATCTCGCCTTCTGTCTCACGAAGACCTACTGTTGGGTGAATGTATCCATCTTCGATAGATTTTACGCATGTAATAAATTCAACTGCTCCGGCCGCGCCAAATAAATGACCGATCATGGATTTTGTAGAATTGATATTTACATTATATGCATCCTTACCAAATGCTTTCTTAATGGCTCTTGTCTCATAAAGATCATTGTGGTGGGTACTTGTTCCGTGTGCATTGATATAATCAACATCTGCCGGTGTAATGCCAGCCTCGTTGATCGCAAGTGTCATGGCTCTTGCTGCACCCTCTCCATCCTCGGCAGGGGATGTAATGTGAAATGCATCACAGGTGGAACCATATCCGACAACCTCGGCAAGGATCTTTGCTCCTCTTGCCTGCGCATGCTCCAAAGATTCCAGAACTACGACTCCGGCGCCTTCACCGATAACGAATCCACATCTGTCTTTGTCAAACGGAATCGACGCACGATCTGCTTCTGTTGCACTTGAAAGAGCTGTCATGGAGATAAATCCTGAAACATTTGTCTCACAGATCGGTGATTCAGCGCCTCCGGCTACCATCACATCTGCATCTCCGACCTGAATATAACGATATGCCTCGCCAATGCTGTTTGTTCCTGTCGCACATGCTGTTACAACATCTGTACATTTGCCCTTTAAGCCATATGCGATCGCTACATTTCCGGCTGCCATATTCGAGATCATCATAGGAACCATCATTACACTGACACGGTTTGCCTTACCATTCATAACCTTGGCATGTTCCTTTTCGATCGTAGCTACACCGCCAAGTCCGTTACCGATACAGGTTCCGAATCTTGTCAGATCTTCTTTCTCAAGATCAATACCGGCATTCTTGATTGCTTCGCCTGTAGCTGCAACTGCATACTGGCAGAACGGCTCCATTCTTCTGGCTGCCTTTGGATCCATATATTGTTTTGGATCAAAATCTTTTACTTCAGCACCCATTTTGCATTTATATTCGGATACATCAAATTTTGTAATCTCGCCAATACCTACTTTATTCTTCTTAATGCCATCCCAGAATTCTTCTACGTTATTTCCGATCGGGGTTACAGCGCCCATTCCTGTTACAACTACTCTTTTCATCTCGTTTTCCTTTCAAAAGACAATCTATCCATTTAGTACATATAAATATGTACCGTCGCAATGCTCATTGTACCATTTCACCTGTCGGTTCAATGTTGGTTTCGCATTATGCTGGTATGTACAAACACATCCCATCGCAATGCTCATTGTACCATCTCGTTTTTAAAACCGCAAGTGTTGGTCTGTTTCTCTTTCAAAATATCTATTTCTCTTTCAGAATATCCATCATCTCAGCGATCATTTCTTCATCCTGAAGCCGGAACAGAATCTCTACTCGTCTGGATGCTTCCAGATCGACAGCTCCATCCTCCTTATAAATCGGATTGCTGTAGGACTTTCCATTTGCCGTCAGCACACTTCGAAGCAGTTCAACATCCGTGGAGCTTATGATCCCGTTACTCTCGGTCAGGCAATACTTTGCAACAGAAAAGGCTCTATGCTGGGAAAGTTCAAGATTATAAATATAAGATCCATTCGTATCTGTATGACCTTCTATAATAATCTCCGATACATAATCACGATATTTTTCATCCAGCAGCACTTTACAGTATTTGGGAAGAAATTCTTTCAAGAATGTCTTTCCTTCTTCCTTCAGATCACTGTCTGCTACATCAAACAAAACGCTTGCATCAAAGGTGATCGCACCCGTTTTCTCGTCTACCTTGACATTTAACGAACTGTCTGCGAACTCATCACGGAGTGCCGCCACCAGATCACTTCGGATGCCTGCGATACGGTCAAGCTCCTCCTGCTGGTCTTTTAACAACTGCTCCTGTTCCTTGATAATTTCTTTCTGCTTATCAAGCTCTGCCTGTTTACTCTCATACTGGCTCTTTGACTGCATCAGTGTAAAAGAAATGATCAGAATAAAGATCAGAAGGAGCGCCGCCATCATATCGGAATACGACAGCCAGTAAGAGGTTTCTTCTTCCTCCGGTCTTCTTCGTTTCTTACTCATGCCTTATCCCTCCCTGCTGCTCTGCTCGATCGCCCTCGGGCGGTTCAGTCTGCCCCGGAAGATGTCATTCTGATCTTTCGTCAGGATACGGATATCTTCGATATCTTCATGCATGGATTTCAGATATGCAAGTGTTTCTTCGATTGCCTTCTGTGTTGCTATCGTTGCTTCCAACTGTTTCTTCTGGAAATCAAGTTCCAGATTGCCATTGTCGTAGGTAGCATCCGGACGCACATACCGTTTGAACTCTGCTACAAATTCATCCAGCTTGTGATATGCCTGTTCCAGAACCGTCTTAAAGATCAGATTAAATGTCAGGGAAAAGATCATACCATAGATAGATGTATGGAACGCAACCTTGATACCATCCATCAGAGGTCCGATACTGTTCGTAATCTCCTCTGCTGAACCTGTATTAAATGCCTGAAGTCCGATTGACAGACCGATAAAGGTACCAAGGATACCCAGTCCTGTCATGGCTCCCGGAACCAGACTCAGACGACCTTTTTCAACCGCATCATCGATCAGCTGGTAATTGATAAAATCTTCGATATCGCAGGCATATTTTCCTTCCTCATCCTGCTCCAGACGTTTCATTTCTTCCACATAATCTACATAGGAATTTCTCAGATGTTCCTCATTAAAGATACCATACCGGGTCTCGGTACGATACAGATCCCAAAGAAGCTTCTTTTCTTTTGCATAGTCGCCCTTGATATAGCTGATGGCTATACGAAAATCTTCCCCCATCTGGTCGATATGCTTCAAATGCTTATATGCATAGACAAATATCGCTCCCACGATTCCAAACATACAGACACTGATCAGCACATTTGCCGGATCCAGACTATCATTTGTCACATTCAGTAAAATACAGATACCGAGCATCACCACATAGACAACAGGCAGCCACTTTTTATTCAGCTCTACCTTCATGTTCTGCTTCTTACGGAATGCTCTTGCCGCACGTTCATTCTGCGGCCGAATGGTTTTTAACCGGTTTCGTTTGTTCATTTTTTCGTTTCCTCTCGTATGATCTCATTCAGCCTTTTCATTCGTATCTGCCAAAGCGTTTCCCCATTCGTTTTATTGTAGCATTAATCCGCATTTTTTACCATCACAATGCGTAAAAAAACGGCACCAGATACAAATAAATTCTATTATCTGTATCTGATGCCGTATGCTAAATACAACATCGTCCATCTGATGCCATAAGCTCTAACTGTCTATCTGACGCTATAAGTTCTGACCCTCACCTGACACCGACCGGCTGTAACGCCTGTATTTTCATTTTACCAACCGCTTGCAGAAGGTTCTGAATATAAAACTTTGGATCCTTTCCCGTTCTTTTTCACGAGTATCAGTTTGGAATATCCATTTTTATCACATTTCTTATACACAATGTAATCACCCTGTAATGTATAATACTGTATCGTTGAAGTACTGCTTGCATTCTTATCCTTCAATACATTATAGATCTCCGTTTTCTTTCCCTTTGACGTCGTATAATCTATCGCCTGTGGAAAATATAAACTACCCACTGTCTTTCCTCTGGAGGTAAGTGAACCTTTTGATGTCTTGATCGGCGTTCTTGCATCCCGTTCTGTACTTAATACAACAGATTTTGCTTTCTTTTTATTTTTTCCGGTAAGTGACATGGAATATGTACCAACCGTTTTATCATATTCTATATCACTGGTCTTTACATGCTGCGTCTTTGTATAGTAGATCTTTTTGCCTGCAAATACAAAATCACGGCCTCTTGCAAGTTTTGTTTTCTTACCATTCTTAATAGATACACGCACGATATACTTATCTGATCCATCGGATCCGCCATAATTATCATAGACTGCATACAGATAATTTCCTTTTTTTCTCAAGCTTCTAAATCCTTTTCCACCTGCTTTGGCAATGGTTTTTGTCTTCTTCGTTTTGATATCATAGCAGAAGATTTTTCCAGTTTCCGTGATTGAATAATAAACCTTATTACCACTGATCACAACTGAACATCCGCCACCACCAATATAGTTATCCTGTGTCTGATATGTCTTTGCATCTGCCTGATTCGGGTAAATTAAGCATCCGATCAGGACTGCAAGCATACTGAATAAAATTGCATGTGATTTTAAAAATTGTTTCATATCTTATCCATCTCCTTCATTATTTGATTAAATATCTGCCTCTATATTCTTCGCCTCTTCATGTCCGGCGCGGCTCTAGTCTCTGATGACCTTATCCAGGCAGCCATGTTCTTCACATGAATTTCTTGCCATTCTTCCCTGCGCATCGATATATACAATATTGCCATCGGCATCTTTGTATGCCAGAGACTCATGCGCTCCTGCGCTTGGATTGGTACTGGCATCTCCGATCGTAAGCCATACGCCTTCGCCTTCTGCAACAGTATCTGTCGCTTTATCATACAGATAATTCAGTCTCAGATCCTCCTCTGCCGCAGCGCAGACAATATCTATAGCCACACAGGTTATGATACCGCCACGCAATGCCATCGCGCGGTTTAAAACCGGCATATTGAACATATTATAATAAAGCGCAATACCATCGACTGAGAATCCATCCCACAGAGTCGGATTTACATCTTTTTGAGTACATTGATATCCCGGATAATGCGCTGTCGTTGAAATATAATCTGCAAGAGTTTTCAGCTTATCATAATTCGACATATCATCTGTCCACAGCTTTGCCTCTACATTTCTCCGAACCTTTGTATACAATTCTGTATCAAGAAGATTTCCATCTTCATCATATGGCTTCGGAGCAACATACATAGTGTCATATAAAACACCATCCCTGTAAGCATCCAGTCTGCACACGCGCACACCTGCACCAGCTGTTACAGTAAGCTTGCACTGTGACATTGCCTTGCCGGAAAATTCTATTTTTCCACTTGTTGTCGAAGTCGTAACGGATGTTGTCTCTCCATATACCCCCTTCAGATTATAGGTTTCTACTTTTATTTCCGATTCTGAAGTATTCCAGCCTGCCCAATCCATCAGATTTCTGTATTCTTTCGGTGTAACATCGGATACCTTAAAGGTTATATGTTCATTTAACCATGCAGCATTACCTTCACATGCAAACCATTCACAAAAAGAACCTGTACCATTCGTTACGGTTATATCTTCAACCTCTTTCTTCATGGTTTCCCCGTACCTATAACCGGACAGATTAAATCCTCCAAGCGGGTCTTCATTATTGTATATTCTCACTTTTCCCAAAGCAATCCATGTCTCTTTATAATGCTCTGTCTCAGGGAATATAATACACAGGCTGGTATGTCCGGCACTCGTACATACCACATTTCCGTTCTCATTCTTTTTGGTATATCTTTCTGTATAATCGATATATTCTCCCTGATTACCATAAGTATAATATTCCTTTATTTCTCCTGCACATTCCGGCTGCTTGGAATAATGAACCTTTATTTCTTCTCCCACTTCATATTCCATTTTTTCCAGCTCTGCCGTGCCATCCCACTCTTTTTTTTGATCCTCGGACTCCTGTCCGCCGGAATTCGTGTCCCCGGTAGTGCCTGAGTTCCCGATGGTATCTGTATCCTTAGTTGCACCTGTGTTTCCAGTGATGTCTGTATCCTTGGTGGTGCCTGCGTTCTCAGTGGCATCCGTTACATCTGTGGTGTTCTCAGACTTATTGCTATCACCAGTATTCTTCTGACCGGAGTCCTTCTTTGTCGTCTTCTTTTTCACTTTAACAGACTTCACTTTACTCCATGCGCTGTGATATTTTTTCTTCTTTACAGTCCGGTACACACGCACTCTGACATAATATTTTTTGCCCTGCTTCAGCTTCTTAAACGTTACCATTGTTTTCTTAGCACTGACTTTCTGGCTTTTTACGTTTTTCTTAAACTTCTTGTCTGTACTGATCTGAATCTGATAGCTGCCCGCCTTTTTTGATTTCTTAAATCTTACTGTCACCTGTCCCGCTGATCTGGATCTTACTGACGTAATAGATGTCTTTGGAACTGTAACCTTACTGCCTGTTTTCGCTTCTGATGTAAATGAGCAATTCACGCATAGCAATGCTGCCACCATGCACCAGACAATGATCTGCTTCAATCTATTCTTCATGTATTATCTCACCTTTTTTACTTTTACACCCTTCTTCACATAGTAAACATGCTTTCTATAGGTGACATTTCCAGTGTAAGATTTCTTCCATACACCATTCTTGACATAACATTCTTTCTTACCATTTTTGATGAATGCTGTCTTGTCTGTCTTCAGACCTTTTTTAACATAATAAGTTGCCTTACCGACTTTTACAAATCCGGTCTTGGTGTTCTTTGCGCCCTTATTCAGATAATAGGTCTTCTTACCAACCTTTACGAATTCATTCTTTGTACTGCAGACACCCTTCTTTACATAGTAGTACTTCTTGCCTTTCTTCACGAATCCGGTCTTCTTATTCTGCACTACACCCTTCTTGATGTAATAGGTCTTCTTGCCAACTTTGATGAATCCGCTTCTGCCTGACTGGATCAGACCTTTCTTTACATAGTAATATTTTCCGTCAGATCCCTTTACAATGCCATTACTTGTAAGGGATACCTTTGGTTTTGAGATCTTATAAGAACCACCATTAATGCTTCTTGCCATCTTATCGAATACTTTATAAATATTCTGATTATTTTTCATAGCTGCAGGATTCTTACCCTTACTGATCACCTTCTGAGCTGCAACGGTATTATTTGGAAGGTCGCCCAGAGAACTCATTACAGAAGGATCGCAACATAAGGCTTTTAGGAACTGCACTGCTGCTTCATCCTGCCTGCCACTCTTAATTGCGTAGTATGTACCACCCCAGTTATAGGCAAATGGTCCCTGGCAGGCAGCCATCGGCTTGTCAAATGTAATGCTATACTGTCCCCAGGTGCCAGAGAACCAGCCAAATACCTTACCGGATGTCATATCAGCCACCCAAGCACTGCTCCACATCGAGCTTCCTGTATCATATCCATTTCTACGGGTCGCCTTCGCGATCTTTTCCACAGTCTTCTTATCTGCTTCAGATAACATAAATACCTTGCTATTATCCTCGTAAGAATACGATGTATCCCCTATCATGTTATTGAGAATACCCTCACAACCACTCATTGTATATTTTGATGCTCCGGAGGTCATATAGTAACCGGCCTCTTTCATCTTTGCAGCAACAGACAGATAGCCATCAGCTGTTCCGATCATCTTCTGAACCTTTTCAGGATCTGAAGTTCCAAGAACCTTCTGTGCAATATCCGGATCAAACATAAATGCTCCCGGTGTTGCTTCCGGTGTCATCGCTACAAGCTTGCCCTTATAGGTTCCTGCTTTTCTGGTATATGGATAAGACTGGCTGTAAGCATCTGTAAGTCCAAGCTTGTCCAAATCTGTAAATACTCCTGTAGATAAAAGTACATCCAGCTTTGCTGAATCCATCAAAACGATAAACGTAGCTTCGGGATTGTTTGCAAGCTTCTGCTGTACTAATGCATAATATTCAGCTGATCCTCCGCCAACTTCATATTTGATCACTTCGATATTCTTTGTATAAGACGGATATTTCTTATTAACCGCCTTTATCGCCTGTTCCACCTGACTATCCCATGTCAGAATATAGACCTTATTTGTCTTTAATTTGCTCTCTTTGGCTATACTGTTTACATATACAGTAAAGGAAACTGTGCTTGAATTACCCATTTCATCAGAAATCACACAGTGATAATCCTCAGTCTTCAGCTTTTTTGTTTTGTTTACCGGTGCTGTACAGGTATAAGATGCTCTATGCCCTAACTGTCCTACATCTCCCCCGTATGACTGTCCTTTATACCATGTATATGTAAGCTTCCCCTGATTACTGCTTGCGGATACCTTTAGTGTTACTTTCTCTCCTGAGTTCGCTATCACCGTATTATTGCCAACTGCTTTAGCTGTTATATTTGAAGAATTTACATAAATATAAAATTCACAAAATTTTCCATCTCTACTATTCTTGTCGGATATAGATACATAAACAAACTGGGATTTTGTAACATTTCTCAATGTATATGACAATCCATCTGCACTGACAGCTCCACCATCTGTAAGCCAGTTACAACTACCCACCTCAAAACCTGCCGGTAGATTTAACTTACTGAGATTTATTGATAAGGTGACATCTGCTCCGGATTCTACCAACACCGTCTCCTCGTAATCAACACTTCCCGCCTCTACCGGAAACTTTAGTCCCGGCAGCCATATGAGTGCAGCTATAGCGATGCACATAAGCGCCAGTAGTTTCTTCATTTTTTTCATAATCATCTCTCCTTTGCTTTTAAAATTGTGATATATTACTCATTATAATTTACATTGTAGCTATACAGATCTTTAATCTTCTTACCTTTATTATTAAGAAGCTGAAGGGTGATTTTACATTCACCCAGTTTCTTCTTTGCTTTATTCTTTCTTAACAGAATATAGTCTCCAAGCACAATATAGCTTCTTCTCTCGCTTGAGCTGGAATTAATGACCTTTTCTTCTCCTGTCGCAATATTCTTTTTGTTTAACAGGCCAAAAGATCCCATTGAGTCATATTCATATCCCTTATACTGTGCTTTCTCACCGTCAATTACGCAGCCGGATGTGCTGACCTTAACCTTCATATATGTTTTCGGCAGATTCTTGATCTTTGTCTTTTTCCCTTTTTTGTTTATTTTGTAGAAAACATCAAAGTTGTTATAGACATACACCGCATCTCTATAAACAATTATGCGGCTGTCCTTTACATTTCGACACACTTTCGTAAGCGCTTTTTGACTGATTACTTTTTTATGAGAGCCATCCAGATTCATAGATGCAAAATAATAATTATAGTTTGAAGTGCCATTTGAATATGCATAATATATCTTATTCTTATAAATGGAAAACTCAAAACCCGGCTCCGGCGAAACGCTGATTGATGAACGCTCAAAAAATAATTTTTTCACCTTTCCATTTTTCACATTTACGCGAATAATGCCATAACACATAAGATCATCCTTTAAACCACAATAAAGATATCCTTTATAGTAAAACATGTTGCTGATATTGGCATAATTCTTATAGGAATAATATGTATTCTTATTTCTTACCTGCTTTGGCAGCTTTGCTAACTTCTTGTTTGTCTTTTTCTTGACATCATAGCAAAAGATATAACCCATTCTGTCACTTGAATAATAAATCTTATTGCCTACCTGTACCGCAGCATAAGATGTATCATGCAATCTATGACATCCTATCACTGTCTGGGAATCATCCGCCGCTGATAATGATGCTGCCTCCGTCTTTAATACCGGTGCCGTAGGTATGATACCGCTGATACCCAGCATCACGGCTAATACAAGACACATGATGCGTTCTTTCATCTTATTCTTTTTCATCCATCTCTCTCCTTTTCTCTTATACACTATGCCTTCTATCGGTTACACTGCTTTTCTTATACTTATGTAAACCTCATTGATGTCTGTAAAAAAGCACAAATATTATAAAAAAAAAAAAACGGCTGTCAATAGTCTACAAAAAAATTCTTGCTTTTTAGATGTTTTGCACATTTTACTTTTTCTTTCTATAATAGTCGCATATTTTTTCATAACGAAAGCATCTACTATAACAGACAGGTCAATTTGCAAAAAAGTTTTAAAAAAATAAAAAAATCCAGATACAGCATTTCTGCCATATCTGGATCTTTTATTTATCAATATTTCGCAAAATCAATATCCTTGTAAGCATTTAATTTTGACAAAAAACAATATTAATGATAATTTCATTACAAAATAAATACAATTTTTTGGAAAATAAAAATGCTATAACGAAACAATGCCAGATACAAATATATACTTTGTATCTGGCATTTATATTCTTTAAGCTATATTCTATTCTATCTTACAGGCTCATGCCACCGTCTACACGGATAACCTGTCCTGTAATGTAAGATGCCTTGTCGGATGCAAGGAATGCTGCCGTCTCAGCGATATCTGACACCTCACCCAGTCTCTTAACTGTGATGTGGTCGAGCATCGCATCCTTCATCTTATCTGACATTGCGTCTGTCATATCTGTCTTGATGAATCCCGGCGCGATCGCATTTGCTGTTACACCACGGCTGCCAAGCTCCTTTGCTACAGACTTTGTCATGCCAATGATTCCGGCTTTGGATGCAGCATAGTTGATCTGTCCTGCATTTCCCTCGATACCGACTACGGATGACATGTTGATGATCCTGCCATACTTCTGCTTCATCATCGGTCTGTACACATGCTTGATACAATTAAATGCACCCTTCAGGTTGATATTGATAACCTGATCGAAGTCTTCTTCTTTCATACCGAGCATGATATTATCTCTTGTAATACCTGCATTGTTTACGAGGATATCAACTCTGCCATACTGCTCCAGTGCGAACTTGATAAGTCCCTCTGCCTCTGTAAAATCAGCTACATTTGCCTTATAAGCAACTGCCTCTCCGCCGGCTTCCTTGATCTCTGCTACGAGACTGTTTGCACGCTCCTCTGAGCCATTATAATTGACAACTACCTTTGCGCCATATCCTGCAAATGTCTTTGCGATGGCTCTGCCGATACCACGTCCGGCACCTGTTACGACTGCTACCTTATCCTTAAGCATTCAGTTCCTCCAATTTCTTCAGATCATCAACAGTTGCGATGTTGATGCATTTCATTTCCTTGTTGATCTTTCGCATGAAGCCGGACAGGGTCTTTCCAGGTCCAACCTCTACAAATGTATCTACGCCGTCTGCGATCATAGCTTCGATACTCTGCTGCCATCTGACAGATGAATATACCTGACGCATCAGTAAAGTCTTAACCTCTGAAGCATCTGTTACATAACATGCATCAGCATTACATACATACGGAAGGAAATCGTCTGCGATCTCTACATCTCTTAAGTATGCATATAACTTTTCACCGGCTGGTTCCAGCATCTTGGAATGGAATGGGCCGCTAACATTTAACTTGATCACTCTCTTGGCTCCTGCTGCCTGAAGGGCTTCACATGCTTTGTCAAGGGCTTCTGTCTCACCGGAAATAACGATCTGTCCGGGGCAGTTATAATTTGCGATCTGAACATTGCCCGGAGTCTCCTCGCAGACCTTTGCGATCACTTCTGCATCTGTAGCGATAACGGCTGCCATAGCACCCTGACCAAGCGGAACTTCATTCTGCATCAGGATACCACGCTGTCTTACGGTACGGATCGCATCCGGAAGCTTCATAGCTCCACAAGCTGTAAGTGCGCTGTACTCACCAAGTGACAGACCTGCGAATACATCTGCCTTCAAACCTGCATTCTTTACATGCTCATAGATAGCAAGTTCTGCTGCTACCATAGCAGGCTGTGTATATTCTGTCTTGTTGATATCTTCATTTTCCTCAAAGCAGATCTTCTTCAGATCAATGTCAAGCACACTGTCTGCTGTATCGATCACTGCCTTACTGTCTTCAAAATTGTCATAAAAATCCTTAGCCATGCCTACATACTGAGCACCCTGGCCAGGGAAAATAACTGCTGTTTTACCCATTTTTCTCACCTGTCTATTCTATTTATCGGCAATTGCGATGTTCAAAGAGTAGATGATGTTCAATCATTTGATTTGCCAACACAGAGGCATTTGAGTCCGCCGGTCGTCACATTTCGTACTTAGCGAGTGCCTTTTGGCACGAGGTTAGAACGAAAGCGCGCCCTTGTGGTGTGGATGGCGCTGCAAGCGGCATCTTAGTACCGCTGCAGGACGAAACGAGCGGAAGCGTCCTCTGGTTGGGAAAGTCAAGATGGTTGGACATCACACAATATCTAAACATCACAATTGCCCATCCCTGTATACTAAAAGAAGCAGCCAGTCTGTCATCCACCAACCTGCGCCGGGCAAATCTGGTATGTAGACATCTTCGCTGCCTCTTGTCTGCTTCTGATGTGAATTATTCTTCTACACCTTTGCTCTTAAGATAGTTAAGTACGTCTTCGAATGTAGCAACGTCTTCAAGCTCCTCAGCAGGGATCTCAACGTCGAATTCATCTTCCATCTTCATTACTATCTCATATAAATCTAATGAATCTACTCCTAAATCATCTTTGAAGTTAGTATCGAGCTGCATCTCATCCTGTGATACTCCTAACTGCTCTTCGAAAATAGCTTTTACCTTATCGAACATATTAATAATTCCTCCTAAATATAGTAAATGTTTATCTCACTGCCCCGCGGACGATTATAATATAACGCATGGATACAGTAAAGTCAACAAAATACTGTTCCGTTTTTTTCCTTTTTTTCTATCTGTTTCTGACAGCATCTAACGGCTGCAGTTTCGATGCAAATCTCGCAGGAAAATATCCGGCACATATCGCAAGCAGAATCGCTCCGACAACGGCTCCGACTGCAAGCTCCCATGGGATCATTGCAATCTGCGTTCCCTTTGCCAGATCGAACATTTTAATAGCAATCTTATCTACGATACCCTTAAAACCATAAGATAAAAGCACTCCTATGATGCCGCCTGCTGCTCCGATGATTCCTGCCTCTGTAAGGAACAGGATCTGCAGCTCATCCGGATCGCATCCGAGAACCTTTAATACGCCGATCTCATTGATCCGGTCAAATACCGATGTTGTCATGGTATTGCTGATTCCGATCACGGCTACGATCAGTGCGATCGCTCCGATACCGCCCAGTAAAAGCTGTACCATCTTCAGATATTTCTGTATCGTATCCAGATACTCTTTCTCATTTTCTGTCGTATAACCCATATCCTGAAGCTTCTTCACGATAGAATCGACATGATCGATATTATCAACAGTCACAACCGCTCCGGAATATACGAAATCCTTGTACGGATTTCCATTTGCATCAAGCGGCTGTCCCGGCAGCGTTCCCCCACTGGATACTCTGCCTAAAAAGCTCTTTAACACATCCAGATCGCAGTAAACACTCTGTGAGTCTCTGTTATATGTATCTTCTCCACTGTCAATAACCGCTCCGACTTCTATCTTCACCGGTGCCATCTCCTGTGAATCCCAAAAGGACAGATCCACTTTTTTTCCGATCCATGTTTCTGCTTTTTTCTTCTCTGTCACATCATAGGTCTGCTCCGTTTCCGGATTATAGAATAAGGATGTGACCTTATTTCCCATGATAAGCACCGGCTTCACGCTCGATGTTGTCTGCTTTGACGTCTTTGTATACTTAAGCTTCGCAAGCTCCGACTGTGGAATACCTGTAATCGCACCATCATAAGAATATTTTCCGTTTGTGATGGTCACATACATCTCATAGGTCGGATATACGGAACTGACATATTCAAGCTCCTGAAAAGTTTTCACGGTCTGATCCATGATCATCCGGTCTTTGTGCTTGCCGCCGGTTGCTCCGGCCACCCGAATCTGGCAAATACTTTCACTGTCCACCATGGTATTGATCATTTCCTGTCTTACGCCGATACCGACTGCAAGCAGGGTCACAACAGAGATCACACCGATCACAACTCCAAGTATGGTTAGAAAGGTTCTGGTTTTCCGTCTTTTCATATTCATCAAACATAAATGACTGATCCAACCCATTTAGAACTCCTCCAATATCTCTTTCTTCCTCTTTCTTCTGCGAATGATCCAGATAACAATGAACGCTGCAACAACCACAGCAACAACGATCTCTATGATCATCTTACTGTAATCCTTCTTCTGTACATCCTTTACTTTTTCGATGTCTGTATAGACAGGTGCATTTACGCTGATCGAGAAATTCTCTTCCAGTGTTGTTACATTTCCCGATTTATCTTCATATGTAACGATAAGCTTACCCATCTCGCCGCCGGTGCCTGTCGTCTTCGTTGTGTTTGCAAGTATATCGATCGAGCCATTCTTACCCGGTTCGATATTGCCGATATAGACATCACCTTCAGATGTAAATCTTGTATCGATCTTTGCCTTTACGTTATAGAGGGTAGATGCTCCCAGATTGCTGACGCTTCCCATGATCTCGATGGAATCTCCGAGTGTCACATCCGACTCTGCATATACACCGGTGATCTCGCCACGTTGTTTGATCGTAACCGGCAGATAGATCGTATCTGTCACGGTATATGGATTGCCATAGCGGTCTTCATACTCATCTGTCACTGTCAGCTTATAAGCCTTTTCTTCCAGATTGGCTGCTGCCTGCATCGGGAACTCAAATGTATAAGTCTCTCCGCCTTCCAGACTTGCCAGATATCCGGTTCCGGCTCCGGATGCCGGAATCAGTTCGCCTCCTTCGGAAGCAACTGCCATTTTCAGATTACTGATCTTTTTATCTGCAGTATTCTTGATCGTAACCTCAAGTGTAAAGGTTCCGCCTGCCACTACTTCATTCTCTTTGATCTTATAATCAGTTACCATAACCTTTGGCTCTGCTGCTGATACAGAAGCCATTGTATCCTTATATCCAAATACAGCAAGGAATCCAAGTACACATGCCATACAGATTGTAAGTATTCGTTTCATCTCTACATCTCCTCTCCTTCTGATATCTTCCCATCAGTGATCCTCACGATACGGTCTGCCTCTCTCGCCAGATCGATGTTATGTGTGATAAGTACCAGCGTCTGATCCAGCTTCTTAACAGAATCCTGAAGCAGAGTGATAACTTCATTTCCATTCTTGGAGTCAAGTGCTCCGGTAGGCTCATCGGCAAGGATCAGTGCCGGGCGATTTGCCAGTGCTCTTGCGATCGCTGCGCGCTGCTGCTGTCCACCGGATAACTGGTTTGGAAGATGCTTCCGTCTGTCCTTCAGGCCTAACATCTCGATGATATGATCGATGTAATCACGATCCGGTTTTCTGTGATCGAGCAGGATCGGCATCTTGATATTTTCCTCTACTGTCAGTACCGGGATCAGGTGATATGCCTGAAATACAAATCCGATCTTTCTTCTACGGAAGACCGACATCTCCTCATCGGTCAGTCTTGTGATATCCTTTCCGTCTACAATGACATTTCCCTCATTTGGAGTATCCACACCACCCATAACATGAAGCAGGGTGGATTTACCGGAACCGGATGCACCGACAACCGCCACGATCTCGCCCTTATTGACTGTCAGGTTCACATCATCAAGCGCCCATACTCTGGTATTTCCTTCTCCGTATATCTTTGTTACATGTTCCATTTTTACGATTTCCATAGCTTACCCTCTTTCCTCTGCATTCCCCGCAGATCTTTCTATCTATAATTTTTACCTGCATATTTATTACGTTTCTGTTTTTTACCTTGCAATGCAGCAACTCCGTTTAGCCCTTCGTCCGCTGTATCAGGTTTATATGTCACGCTTACTCCTCAAGTTTCAGATCTTCTACCATTGCTGCCGGAAGATCTCTGATCGCCAGCCAGATGCTTCCACAGATGATCAGCCCCGATGCCACAAGTCCGACTCCAAATGCCCACCAGGCTATAGACTTTCCTACATCGAGCACCATATTAAGATAGATAAAGAATCCATATGATATGCCAACACCTATAATAAAGCCGAATACATTCGCAACGACCGTCGTCATAACACCCTCTAACATAACGGTTTTTAACAGACGCTTTCTGGACATTCCGATCACCCGGAGCTGTGCGAATTCTTTTCGTCTCAGATGCAGATTTCCGGCTGTCGTATTCACGATGTTTACCGAACTTAATACAAAGATAAACAGTACTGCTGCGACTGCATACCGAACAAAGCTTTTCAGGTATACACAGATCTGCATAGCCTCTCCATATAATGAATCCTCGTTATAGGACAGCAATTCTGTTACAGCACTAACTGATATATGATCCATATCGATCTTATATTTCATACCGGCAATATCATTTTCTCCGTACCCGGTCAGATCAAAATAATCACCTTGCCGCATATAGATCTGTCGGTCAGAATCCCCTTCAAATACCTGCGTTCCAAGATCCAGAATACCTTCTACCTTATAGGTCTTATAATGACCCTCCGCGATCAGCCGGTCTTTAATCTTCTTATATTCCACATATTCCTGCCGCACGGAAGTCCGTTCTTCTGCGTTTTTTACTGTGCCGTACTCACTGTCGCTATCTTCTGTCGTACCTGCCTTTTTCTGCTGTTTTTCAAATTCCTGATCGATCTTCTCCTTTGCTTTCAGACATTCTTTCTGATATAAAGCAAAATCAACTAATTGAACCGTATCACCCAGTTCGAAATGATAAGTATCAAAATGATACGCTTTATCATATAAGGTATCATTCGTATCATCTGCCTCTTTCAGATCCCAACTGTTAAAGCTTCCTCCCTCAACGACCAGAATACCGTCCTCGGATAGTTCTGTCGTTCCTGCTTTCAGATATCTTGCAAGGTCATTCAGATCAGAATCGTCACATCCGATCACATCTGTGCTGTTTACTATACTTTCCGCTACACTTTTGGTAACTTCCGGATCTTTATCCTCTGATGTATCTCCTGTTCCATTTAACTTATCCATATAAAGATCGTAATAATATCCCATCGTGACCTTTGTCCGGAATTCATCTGTGATCTTTCCTGTATAAGAATCCGTATTTACAAGATCCCCCACACAGGCATATACCTTTTTGGACGCTACCACATTGTTATTCTTCGACAGATCCCGAAATACCTCCGCAGATGGCAAGGTGCTCTGTGCTTCTTCCAGGCTCGTTGAAGCTGACGAATACGATGTCAGATTGATCTGATATTCCCCATATTTTTCACCCGTTTCCTTCCAATATTTCCGAATCTGTCCCCAGCAGCTGCATATCAGTACGATCGCTGATATACTGAATACCATAGCTGTGACTGTCTTTATAAATCTTCCTTTATTTCGAAGAACACTCTTTCTGGCATATGCACCTTCGATTCCAAATATCTTTCCCATCAGACCACCACCATGACGACGAAGCTTTTCTTTCTTGATCCTGTATTCACCACGAACCGCACTGACCGGTGTCATCTTCGTTACCAGCTTGGCATTCTCACGCATTACGAAATACATATCTCCCAGATAAGTGATCAGGATCGGTATCATCGGAATGATATGGAAGCCTGCGCTTATCTTAAATATAAATCCAAGGATCATGCTGACAATTCCGCCCATCACAATGCCGGCAAGCAGTCCGGCGATCTCAAGCATGGCTCCCATCCGATAGATGATGCCGCTTAACTGTCCTTTCGTCGCTCCGATACATCGTAAGATTCCATAGTCCTTTACCTGCTCTAATGTGAACATCTGGATCGTATTTCTGATAACTCCGACTGCAAAGACTGCAAATATATATGCAACTAACAGAACCACGATCAATATAACGTCAAATCCTTCCTCCATATCCTGCAGATACCAGGTGGACAGATCCCAGTTGAGTTCTGCATCCACCCCATAATCTTCTATCATCTCGTTCATGATCTTAGCCATCCTGTAAGGATGTCCGGTATTTACATACAATGCATTGTCATATACCTTTTCTACATATTTGCCATCCGTTCCATCGATCATCTCCCACTCACTCACCACATACTTTCCTGTGTATGCCTGTGTGACACGATCATCCGACGCGATCTGTGATAAGGTTTCCTGATCATCCGTCAGGAACACGATCTCATAGTCCGCTTCCTTTCTTACATCCTTTTGCTGCTGCAACATATAAGAATAGAAAATGTTCAGTCCCGCATACAACACGATTACTGTGATCATTACACCGATGATCGTGATCACACATCGTTTTTTGCTTGCTTTCAGGTAATATACTGCAAGTTTCTTATAGTCTGTCATTTTCACCTCTCCTTTTTATTTCACCCCGATAATTTTGGCCTCTCTTCATCATTATCGATTTTTTATTCCTCAAGCTTCAGGTCATCTACAATATCAATCGGAAGATCCTTAAGGGATGCATAGATACTTCCAAAGATCACCAATGTGGAGGCGACCAGCCCGACTCCAAATGCCCACCAGGCAATGGTTTGTTTTATATATAAAAACATACTGAGATATGTATAAATATATATCGTAAAAATCGAACCAAATAAGAATCCCAGAACATTTGACAGGACCGTCGCCATCGTGCCCTCTAACATGACCGTATAGATCAGTCTCTTTCTGGACATTCCGATCACCCGGAGCTGCGCCAGTTCTTTTCGCCTCATATGCAGATTTCCTGCTGTGGTATTAATAATGTTCACCGAACTCAACACAAATATAAAAGCAGCAAACGCCAATGCATACCGAACTATATTTCTGGCATAAGCATATCCGTACAGTACATCTGTAATATCGCCTATTCCGGTTTCAAAATAGGATACCGGCACACTGTCAAGATCGATCGCGTACTTTACTCCTGTCACATCCTGTTCGCCATATCCGGTCAGGTCAAAGTAGGAATCTCTTTTCATATAGATATCTCCCCAGTCCGGAAGCAGCTGATCTCCAAAATCCAGAACTCCCTGAACTGTATAGGTTCGATAATATCCTTCCTCAATAAGTTCCTGACGGATACGCTCAGCGATCACATACTGTTCACGCCAGGTTGATCTGCCCTCTTTGGTTGCCCGTTCTTCTGAGATATAGGTATCTCCCGTATCTACCTCAGGACTGACCAGAATACTGTCTGCCATCATCTTTTCATAAGCCGCCTGATATCGTTTCTCATATTCCCTGTAATCAACCAGCTGGATCATATCTCCTACCTGCAGATCATATGTATCAAAATGCTTTCCCAGATCATACAACGTCACTCCGTCATCATAGCTTCCGGAATAATCCATTACGCTTCCTCCGCCAACGACCAGAATACCATCATCATCCAGCTCCGCAGTTCCACTCTCTATAAACTCGGACAGATAGTCCAGATCATTCTGATCACAACCTTCAATGCTTATAAATGAACTATTCAGACTGTCAACAGCCTTTTCATATTCTACATCATCTTTCTCGCTGTATTCCTTTGTATTCCGTTCTCTCCATCTCTGCATCATTGCTTCGATGTAACTTCCCAAACTCGTCTGTTCTGCATAATCTTTGTTAAACTTGCCATAATAGGTTTCAGGATCTACCAGATTTCCTCTGGCACTGTATACCATTTTTGTTTCTGTTACATAGTAATGCAAAGAATTCTCTTTGATCTCCTCGACAGAAGGCAAATCCTCACTCTGTATCCATTCCACATCATTAAATATGCTGGCAGGGGATTGGTTTTCTTCCAGATATCTGCCATACATATCATTAATATTCTTTTTCGTATCATGAACCATACTCCCGGTGCTTAAGCATATAATGATCGCTGTTATGCTGAGCATCATGGCTGTTACTGTCTTTGCAAATCGTCCGCTGTTCCGCAGTACACTTTTTCTTGCATAGGCGCCTTCAACACCGAACAACCGCCCCATCAGACCATTTCCACGAACCTTGATCTTTTCCTTTTTGATCCGGTACTCCCCACGGACCGCACTGACCGGCGATGTCTTCGTCACAAGCTTTGAGCACTCCTGCATAACAAAATACAGATCTCCAAGATATGCGATCAGGATCGGAATAGCCGGTCCGATATGGAATCCGACATTTACATCCTTTAAAAAACCAAGGATCACACTGATGATGGTTCCGAGCAGTACACCGACTGCAATGCCTGTCACTTCCATGCCTGCCCCTATCCTGTATATGATCCGGTTCAACTGTCCTTTTGTTGCTCCGATGCATCGCAGGATTCCATAGTCCTTCACCTGCTGCAGGACAAACATCTGAACCGTATTCCTGATCATTCCGACAGCGAAGATCGCAAAGATATATGCTATCAGCAGAACAAGGATGAGCAGGACACCGATCAGCCCATCTTCATCCTGAAGATATAACACTGCCAGTTCATTATTTAATCTTGCATCCACCCCATAATCGGCTTTCATATCCTCCATGACCGACTCCATCTTATAAGGATGTCTGACATTCACATATAAAGCATTTTTATAATTTACTTCTACAAACCTTTCTTCATCACTGACATATTCTTCCCCTGTATACGCCCCGTTATATGCCTGAAGTATCTGGTCATCTGCAGCGATCTGCGCTAATTTCTCTGTATCATCAGACAGAAAAACGATCTCATAGTCTGCTTCTTTTCTCACTTCCTGCCGTGTCTGAAGCACATACGAATATCCAAAATTCAATGCCGTATATAATACAGCTACCGTGATCATCACCCCAATGATCGTAACGATACACTGCCTTTTGCCTGCTTTCAGATAATAAAGCGCGAGTTTTTTATAATCTGTCATTCATTACCTCCCCGTGATATATATGAAAAAAAGATAGATACATTTTCGTTGTATCTATCTTCTCACTTCTATCTTACATTCCCGTGAATATCTGTGTATTCTTTTCTTACAATATTGTAAGAAAGAGATAACAAGCAAATAATTCATTTGCCAGCATATCTCAGGCGTTTTATTTTTTCAAAAAAGTATTCACATGCTTCCGTTTCTGTTTGAAATTTCTTTAAACCAGATTTTCTCCCTTTCTCACTATAATATACACACCATTCCTCTTCTTTTACTATACATAATCTTTCGTTAGGCAAACCTCCTTTTAAAATAGAATATGTATCTTTAGGAATACCTAGTTTATTCAATTTTTCTTCTAATTCAAATACTTTCACAAATATCTCCGTTTTCTAATATATCATTTCAATTCATCAGGCATCTTCCATATCATACTCTGAACACGTCTCGTAATCTTCCTGCAGTATTTTCACCCATCGTTTTATGGCTCCCCACATACCATCAGAATGTCTCCAGCCTTCCCAGTCAAAACATTTACTTAACTTTTCTTTATTATTGAAAACAGCCTGCATAACTACGGGTTTTATCTGCTCAGATATGTGAAATGGCGCCGGTTTGAAACTCTGTCTTTCCTTCAGTACAATATCAAAAAAAACATTAAATGCACAGTATACCTCTTCAATATCTCCCTCGCACATTTCTTTGATTGCTTCAATAATCATATCCGGAATATAGTCATACCCTCCCTCGTTATACAGTGCATAAATTCCTCTTGATAAAATACTGCCCCAATCAGTTATATCTATTCCTGCAAGACCATATTCAACATATTCACAATGGTACTCACCCTTTCCCTCTAACAGTTTGACCATATCATCACATTCTACGGCTTTCCTTGCAATTCCTATGTAATCAATCATATTCGTACTCTCTTTTATCTGTTATCAATACTATAATATATACAACTCTATCATATCTGTAATATCAATTTTATTTTTAATATAATAATCCTTATTTTCAAAATAAAATTTTCTTATTTCCGATATTGCCTTACAATAATTATACAAAACTATATATGCCCTTGATAATGACGCATTTTCTACAATTGTTTTCCCATTAAATAATATATCATAACCATAGGTATTATTTATTAAAGATAATTTATTAACTTCTACACCACCAATAACATATATATCACTTGAAAACTGTTTAAAATATGTAATAACTTTATCAATATTATTTTCATCTAATAATTTCCGTAGTTCACGTGTTGCATTATAATCCAAAATATTATCATACATTCTTTTATACAAAACGATAGATATTATTATTGCAGCTTCCATTGACAAATCTTGTACTTTAACAATATCTTTATTACGATGTCTTTCACAAACATCATATAGCATTTTTACATTTTTTCTTATATAAATATAATTTTCTATTTCACTTATTTCACTTTTACCCACAATTAATCTATCTTTAAATCCTTTTAATGACAAACCATATTTATCTAATATATCAATACTACTTATCAATTATAATATCTCCCCTGTCTATATTGTCTGTTTGACAATGGCTTCTCCTGCATTATCATTGCCGTTTATATACGCATCAAACAGGTTATTTTAATTAATATTTGAATATATAAAGATAATAATCAATTAATTAATAACCCACCTTCATTCCGCTTCTTCCATATCATATTCTAAACATTCCCCATATTTTTCTTTTAGTATTTTCACCCATCGCTTTATAGCTCCCCACATACCATCAGAATGTCTCCAGCCTTCCCAGTCAAAACATTTACTTAACTTTTCTTTATTATTGAAAACCGCCTGCATAACTACAGGTTTTATCTGCTCTGATATATGAAATGGTGCCGGTTTGAAATCCCGTCTTTCATACATTACAGCGCAAAAGAAAACTCGAAACGCACAGTATACATCTTCAACATCTCCCTCACACATTTCTTTAATTGCTTCAATAATCATATCCGGAATATAGTCATACCCACCCTCGTTATACAGTGCATAAATCCCTCTTGATATAAGATTATCCCAATCCGTAACATCCGCATCCGGTGGAAAGCCATAATAATAAAATTCGCAACGATACTCACCCTTTCCCTCTAACAGTTTGACCATATCATCACATTCTACGGCTTTTCTTGCAATTCCTATGTAATCAATCATGTTCGCACTCCCTTTTATCAGTTATCAATACTACTTATTAATTACAATATCGCCCCTCTACTACATCAGAGTCAAGCCTCTTTGCTATTTTTTAATATCTTATATCTATTAACGCATATAGTTTTTATGGATAACTATTTTCTTAAATATATCAATTTCAAAAATTATTCCCAATTCACAATATGCAACTAAGACATTTTCCGATTTTTTTATAATATTATCATATCCCCGTAATACCTTTGCACAAACTATATCATTAATTTTCCATACTTCATTTCCATAATAATCATACGCAATAATATTATTAGGAATTTCTTTATTTTCTCTTATCAACACTACAAAAATATCAGAGAAATAAATAATTTTTTTAATAGTTGTATCAAAAATTATACTCTTATTATTTATTTGAATTTTTTTATTATATACTTTTATCATATCATCTTGCTCCCATTTATTTCAGCTCAATTATATTACTAAACCACTTGTCCTCCAAAAGCACATCTTTGATAGCATACTGTATATATCCCCCAAGAGTTCCCCAAATTTCTTATGGGCCTACAATACTTACTTCTAAAATAATATCCTTAGGTATATCAATATATACTACTTTATCTGGGATTTGTGGTAATGAATATTTTTCTGCTATTTCCATTGCATTTAAACCAATAATGTCAGCAACTCTCAAAATAAATGGACTTTTTTGCATATTTATAGTTTCTAGTTCATCACTTATATTAACACAATCATCAATTGATTAATAATCCACCTTCATTCTGCTTCTTCCATATCATATTCTAAACATTTCCCATATTTTTCTTTTAGTATTTTCACCCATCGCTTTATAGCTCCCCACATACCATCAGAATAGCTCCATCCTTCCCAGTCAAAACATTTACTTAACTTTTCTTTATTATTAAAAACCGCCTGCATAACTACAGGTTTTATCTGCTCAGATATGTGAAATGGCACCGGTTCGAAATTTCCTTTTTCCTTCATTACAGAATTAAAGAAAAATCGAAACGCACAGTATACCTCTTCAACATCCCCCTCACACATTTCTTTAATTGCTTCAATAATCATATCCGGAATATAGTCATATCCCCCCTCATTATACAATACATAAATTCCTCTTGATAAAATACTGCCCCAATCGGTTATATCTATTCCTGCAAGACCATAATAAAAAAATTCACAATGATACTCACCCTTTCCCTCTAACAGCTTTACCATATCATCACATTCTACGGCTTTTCTTGCAATTCCTACATAATCAATCATGCTCGCACTCCCTTTTATCAGTTATCAATACTACTTATCAATTATAATATCCCCCTGTCTATATTGTCTGTTTGACAATGGTTTCCCCTGCATTATCATTGCCGTTTGTATACGCATCAAACAGGTTGTTTTAATTAATATTTGAATATATAAAGATAATAATCAATTAATAACCCACCTTCATTCTGCTTCTTCCATATCATACTCTGAACACGTCTCATAATCTTCCTGCAGTATTTTCACCCATCGTTTAATAGCTCCCCACATACCATCAGAATGTCTCCAGCCTTCCCAGTCAAAACATTTACTTAACTTTTCTTTATTATTGAAAACTGCCTGCATAACTACGGGTTTTATCTGCTCAGATATGTGAAATGGCGCCAGTTTGAAATTCTGTCTTTCCTCCAGTACAATATCAAAAAAAACACTAAATGCACAGTATACCTCTTCAACATCTCCCTCACACATTTCTTTAATTGCTTCAATAATCATATCCGGAATATAGTCATACCCACCCTCGTTATACAGTGCATAAATTCCTCTTGGTATAAGATTCTCCCAATCCGTAACATCCGCATCAGGTGGAAATCCATAATAATAAAATTCGCAACGATACTCACCCTTTCCCTCTAACAATTTGACCATATCATCACATTCTACGGCTTTTCTTGCAATTCCTATGTAATCAATCATGCTCGCACTCCCTTTTATCAGTTATCAATTCTCTATTCATTTTTCTTCAAATAATGAACCATTCATTTCTAAGCGAGATATTAAAAAATCTGTAAATGAATAAGCAATTCTTACAAACTTATCATTACCATGTTCATTATAAAAATATATTGGGGGATTATCTCCCTCATTCAGTTTAAAAAAAAACACATGCACCCCTGACTCATCCAAAATACAAAATCTTCATCCAATAATGTATTTTTAGAATTATTTTCAATAAGTAATTCATTTGCTCCTTCTTTTAAATAAAATATTTCATTCATAAAGCAAGAGTCACCTCTCATAAATTGTCCACCAGTTCCATTTCCCATACATTTCATAAATTATATATATGACTGTGGTAAACAAAAACCATTACAAAGCTGTTGTAATTCACTTATTTGTTTTTCTGTACAACCATTCATAATTATATTTTCATTATTCAGTTTTCTTATTAATTCATCAATATATTTCATGAAAAGTTTCTCCAGCTTATTTATATACCTCAATTCTAATAATCTTTAAGCAAAGTAATTATATCTTTATCATTTAATGCGTTTATTTTTATCCCACTATTTTCAATGGTACTAATCAATGCAATATAGTTATATAAAACAACTCCAAATTGCAGAAAAACAAATAATGCATCAGTTATATCAGTCATATCATTTACATATATTTTCTTTTTTTCCATATTATTAATAACAATTAAACTAATATAATTATCACAATTTATAAGACTTAAACTATAAATATATAATTTTTCAATTTTGATATTATTGCTATTGAATATATTTATTATATCGGCATAAGAAACATTTGCATCATATATTATCGGGTTATCTGATATTATTGGCATTAAATATTCTTTTAAAATCTTTTTCTTTATCATAAAAATCATAAAATGTTTTACAGCTTTAGATTTCTCATCAAACGAATATAAAATTTTTTTATTTCCTCTTTGATATGAAAAAATATTCCATAATTTTTCTGAAAATTGAAAACCATAGTATTCCTCATTACCAGCTTTCTTTTCTCGAATTATGCCTTCATCATATAACATATCAATATTAATTATTTCAAAAACTTCCTTTAATGTTTTAATATTCATAGTTATTTTCTACTCCTTAATAACTTTCACATATTAATTATTAAGTTTTCTAGTATTGCATCAACTATTCCAGTACTAGGATATATCATTTCACCTGTTACTTAATCAAACTACTTAGGGTTATCAAAAACATCTTTATATTTTAAATAAAACTCATCAGGCATCTTCCATATCATACTCTAAACACGTCTCATAATCTTCCTGCAGTATTTTCACCCATCGTTTAATAGCTCCCCACATACCATCAGAATGGCTCCATCCTTCCCAGTCAAAGCATTTACTTAACTTTTCTTTATTATTAAAAACCGACTGCATAACTACAGGTTTTATCTGCTCTGATATACGAAATGGCGCCGGTTTGAATTTTTCTTTTTCATCCATTACAGAATTAAAGAAAACTCGAAATGCACAGTATACCTCTTCAACATCTCCCTCACACATTTCTTTAATTGCTTCAATAATCATATCCGGAATATAGTCATACCCGCCCTCGTTATACAGTGCATAAATTCCTCTTGGTATAAGATTCTCCCAATCCGTAACATCCGCATCAGGTGGAAAGCCATAATAAAAAAATTTGCAACGATACTCACCCTTTCCCTCTAACAGCTTTATCATATCATCACATTCTACGGCTTTTCTTGCAATTCCTACATAATCAATCATGCTCGCACTCCCTTTTATCAGTTATCAATACTACTTATCAATTATAATATTCCCCTGTCTATATTGTCTGTTTGATAATGGTTTCTCCTGCATTATCATTGCCGTTTATATACGCATCAAACAGGTTATTTTAATTAATATTTGAATATATAAAGATAATAATCAATTAATTAATAACCCACCTTCATTCCGCTTCTTCCATGTCATATTCTAAACATTTCCCATATTTTTCTTTTAGTATTTTCACCCATCGCTTTATAGCTCCCCACATACCATCAGAATGTCTCCATCCTTCCCAGTCAAAGCATTTACTTAACTTTTCTTTATTATTAAAAACCGCCTGCATAACTACAGGTTTTATCTGCTCTGATATATGAAATGGCACCGGTTCGAAATTTTCTTTTTCATTCATTACAGAATTAAAGAAAAATCGAAACGCACAGTATACCTCTTCAACATCTCCCTCACACATTTCTTTAATTGCTTCAATAATCATATCCGGAATACAGTCATACCCGCCCTCGTTATACAGTGCATAAATTCCTCTTGATATAAGATTATTCCAATCCGTAACATCCGCATCAGGTGGAAATCCATAATAATAAAATTCGCAACGATACTCACCCTTTCCCTCTAACAGTTTGACCATATCATCACATTCTACGGCTTTTCTTGCAATTCCTACATAATCAATCATGCTCTTAATCTCCTTTATTTTCTTTTAAATTTTATCGGCTCGCTAAAATATACTTCTTCCGGTATATTATCAAGATCATATACAACCGCCTCCGGTATTCCCCCTGATGTATAACCACCCGGTATCCAGTTATTATTTGCCCCCATCTCGTTACCGCTTGGAAGTGAAATATTGTATTTCTTAGGATTATTTATATACATTATTATATAATCACCATTCTCTAGAGAACCAATATTATACCCCAGCTCTTTTTCTAATTTAGTTAGATCACCTCCTGCGTTATTTAACACATTATCAACCTCATTTTTAGGAAGTACAAACTGTGTTCCATCCGGCCACCCTAATTTATCCATACCATCAAAGTAATCATCATATGTTTTCTTTGATAAAATATATGCTGCACCATCATCAAATTTTGACAAATGATTATCTATATACTCTTTGCTCAGATATTCTGACGGGTTCGGTCTGCTTCCTTTAGGCGTATTTAAAATATCCGCTATCTTTTCACTGGTTAATCCAGAAGTTACATTCTCTCCCGGCTTGCCTCCAAGCTCCTTCTCAATCTCATCAGGCGTCTTTCCCTGCTTAAGTCTGTCGACAGCATCATCACCGTATTTCCCTATGATTGTGACAGCATCATCACCATGTACTATAATCGCATCGACTGCATCATCTCCATATTTTCGGATGATCTCTATTGCTTCATCTCCGTTTTTGATAAGACACTCTGCTACATCGTCTGCGCTTTTCGAAGAACTCTTCATCAGCTCGAAGATCTCGTCCATCTTATCCGCAAAACCATCCATCTGTGAAAGCTGCTTCAACACATCAGGAGACGCCCCAAGACCTCTCGCCTTTCTCAGCCAGTCAAGTCCTGTATCTCCGAAGTTCTTTGCAAACATACTTATCACTTCATCAGAAAGTCCCAGCTTCTTAAGATTTGTTACCAGCTTGCTGATGTCTTCCAGCTTGGCTCCGTTTGTCAATAGCTCCTCTACTACATCAGCACCTAGAGACTTCACAAGTTTATTTTTCAGTGTAAGAGACAATATCGGTTTTGCAAGCTCTGAAAATAATGAAAGTCCTACGGTAAGTATCACATCAAATATAGTCTGTTTGACAATGATTTCTCCCGCTTCCTCATTACCATCCATATACGCATCAAACAGCTTAAAGGTCTGTATGCACGACCATACACTCACACCTATGCACACACCAGCAAGAGCTATCTGCGCTGATCCAAGAAACGATACAGCCCCAGCTGCTGCCATCATATTTATTGACTGGAAAATAAGGAGCATACCCTCTGTTATATCAACAAGTGTAAGTCCAAATTCAACCATAGTGTCATATATTACTTCGCTCTGGGTACTTCCGCCGTTTAACCCTCCCGATATCCTGTACGCAGCCGTTCCGTCTTCCGAGAGAACTATATAACCCGTTCCACTCCAGCTTCCAAACACCATTTCCTCACGAGGAATGAAAACCGTATAGCCATTTTGTGCCGCAGTTCTTATCTCCGATACCACCTCGTCCGCTGTGTCAAGTAATATCAGAGCATCTTCAAGATTTGAAGAATTAATAGCCAGAATGTCAACTCCACTTTCCACAGCATCCTCGAGTATACTTATAGTAGAAACAGCAGGTTCCCCCATAAGTTCTTCAAAAATTCCACTCTCATATTCCGAACCCATTATACCGGTCGTAAGCAGATATTCCCGCTCCGCATTCTCATCACCCAGAAGGCTCACCACACTGTGGCTGTCCTTATCCACATCCATGAACATATAGCCGAAATCAATTCCGCTTACCATTCCATAGATGTATTCCTTTTCAGCTTCATAACCTGTTATTGCTTCACTTATATTTCTTGTAGCTGCAACATTATAACTGTCCGCTGCTGCGGCATATGTCAAATCCAACTGGGCAAAATACAGTTTGCCCGTCATCTCAAGATATCTTCCCATATATTCAGGGCTATAGACATTTTTCTCTGACACACTGTCCTTAAGAGTGATTATCTCATCATAAAGACTTTCCATATCCGCATCACTTATGCTCTGTACATCAATGGTTACCGCATACATCGAACCTGCTGTAATTGTATTCGTTATTCTGTTGTTCCCTTCATTTGTATGGAACACTATGCTGAAGCTGCTGTCCGTTCCAAGAGGGCTGTATAAAAGCTCCTCTTCCTTATCACTTACAGCCTCCCCATCCACATAAAGTACAGGCGTCATATGTACTGCGTACGATGGAGTTGTAAATATATCCCCATATCCCGAAAGGATCTCTTCATCAGCATCAGTTGCAGCCTCATAAGAGAGAAGTATACTCTTGCCCGAAAGCTCATCCGCATTGAAACTTCCAAGAGTACAGCCATCCACTTCAAATGTCACCTGATCCCTTAATCGGTCAGGTAATTCCGCAAATGTTCCCTCTTCACTATCTACCTCATACTGCAGAGAAAGTGGAAGATACACTTCATCTCTCTGTTTTATTATACGTTTTCTGAAATAGACACTATTTAAATCCATTCCGGACAATGAATCTTCACATTCCGCATAAATATCATTGTAAACATTTTCGAATGTCTCTGCAGCTCCCGACGATACAGCCTCATCAAGCTTTGCCGCAATTTCATCTGTATCTCCTGACACCGTATCATATACACTATGTACACTCTCATATTCCTTAATTCCCGTATCAAGGTCTATCCATACGCTCTCTCCATCTGCATCTCCCGCTCCCCGGTAGTTGCCGTAAGGTACAAGGGTTCTCACCCATACATGCTCTATTTTTAGATATACGGTTTTTCCCCCGGATGTAAGCCTTGTTACAGGCACCCCATTTGATGCAAGTACAGCCGCCGCATGCTCTGCTGTATCAGCTCCCATAAGTGACATGGCTTTTTCAGGCTCAAGAAGTATATTGCCCTCTACATACATTGAAGGATATCCCTTATATCGAAGCATAGCAATAAGAAGCCCTGCCTGGTCTACATCATTTCCGCCCTTTGACTCAAATGTTCCTGCAGCACCTTTCCTGCTACCATAGTAATATTCATAATCTATGTTGTTCTTTATGTAATTATATATATTAAGCGGCGTATCAAGCTCACCGGCAAGCTTCTTCATTTCTTCGGTAAGTTCCATAATCCCTGTACAGGAAATAAGCTTCTCATCTGAAATCTCCGAAGTGTAGTCTTTTGCTGTGAAATTCTCCACATCACTTTTTTCCGCATTATAAAGCTCCGCTTCAACCGCCCTGTATACTTCCGGCTTATCCGAAATCTCTGATCCATATGTATGTACATCTTCATCAGCTCTAAGCAGCTCTCTCGCTTCTTCTATGAGCCCCAATACCTCAGCGGCATCTTCTGATGATATGTTCTCCTTCAGGGCTTTCTCTATATCCTCTGCCTTTGTCTTTCTCTCCGACAGTTCTGCCTGAAATTCCCCTTTTCTTTTCTCCAGAAGAGACTGTGCTTCATCTGACAGGTTACTTAATTCATCACTGCTTCCGATTATTTCTTCAGCTTCTTCTGCCATCTGTCCAAAGGCTTCTTCGACAGCATACAGATGTGTGGCTGTCTCTTCCACATTTCCACTTTTTACCTGATCTTCCAGCGTATCAAGTTCTGTGCCAAGAAGTTCTGAGGCAGGCATAGTATTCTCCTGACTATCCGCCGACTCTTTCTCTGTATCTTTTTCAGGCGCAGTATTCTCCGTTTTATATTCATCCTGCACCGTATTATTTACACTGCCGCTTTTTCCACAGCCGGCAAGCATGTTCAGACTTAACGCAAATACAAGCAGCATTGCTATGCATTTATATCCATATTTATAAGTTTTAATTTTTTCTATCATTTATTTATCCTCAATTTTATGTTGGTAATAAGTTGCCTGTATATTGATTTTCTTTGCAATTATGCTTCCTTTATAGTCAAAATCACACACATTTATTGTAACAGTACCATTTGGAGCATATATCAATCCGTTTCCATTTACGTTTGTCGCCTGTATAGTTATGTCACCATTTTCTGAAGCTATTACTACAGGATCTTTATATCCAAGAGTCATAACATTTGCATTAAAAGATATATCTCCGTTCGAAACTAAATCTGCGAATATATTAACCCTATTGCACCATGCTCTCGTAGTCGTTTTACATATAGTAGGATTGGTTACATTTGCCATATTGTACTCTGCGATTTCTTCAATTCCCGTATTCTGTTTCATATTGTCCAATATGTCTGTCATATAATTCGGAAGTTCTATCTGCGAAGCATTTTCGATTTTCTCTGCTATATGAAGATCTCCTCCCGCTATCTGCAATTTTCCCGCAGAATATGCCGTACCAAGAAGATTTAAGGTACTTCCCTGAAATCTGAATGTTTCGTTTCCATACACAATACCTTTTACATCTGCCTGACAACAGAATAATTGTACTTCTTCCTCACTTGCAAATAATGCATATGGAAGATCAAAATACGATTCATTATCAGGTATTTCTATCTCCTGAACAAATTCTTCCCCGATATTTCCCGCATTATCAACAGGACGTATATGAATATATACAGTAGTTCCCGGGGTACATTCTCCAAGATTCACAGTTGCCTTATCCTGATTAGCCGGAACTATGTCAGATATAAGATTTCCTTTCTCATCATACTCTGCAATATCCTCTATATACTCCTTATCGCTTACCTCCACTATATAGCCCTTTAATCCTGAAAAAGCTGTTGCCGTCACTATATTTGACTGTATGTTCTCCGTCTCAGAACTTGCCGCTATTCCTTCAACGTAATACTGATATGTTGTCCCCCTGTCCTCGCCATATATAGTTGCTATACCGTTATCCGAAATTTCCAGATCATCAACAACAGGCGCGTCCAGATCGTAAAATGATTTATCAGCTGAACCTGTACTGTATGTAAACTGTTTTAAATAAAAAAGTGTATTTGCCAGTACCTTACGCTCATCATCTGTAGCAAGTCCATTACTGTGTCCTGTCTGTATCATCGCAAGCTGATTATTTGTAAATAAATAGGCACTTGATGTCACACCGGTAGCTGAATCCGTACAGTTCCCATTCGTCTCCAGTTCCATCCACACAGTCGATCCCAGACTGCCGCCCGAACATTGTCCCTGTGTATGTGTCCATGGAATATCAAGTGTACCTGACAGATTCCATGGATAGCCTGTAAGGAACCCTTGTTTTACTACTTTTACTTTATTTGAAAATCCTGATGAAGCGCCTCCCATTTTCATTCCAAGCATATCTGAAAATTTTAAAAAATAAGGCATGTACCAAAGCGTATCATGTCCAAACAAAGCACCTCTGCCTGAATCTATGAATTTCTTAGTTTCTATATATGATTTTTCATTTAAATCTTTTGGTGATCCTATAGGTCCGTTGTAATCACTTGAACCAAACATCAGAACATCATATTTATAATTTCCGTCCTCATCAAACAGATATTCTTCAGGCTCGGTATTATAATCATCTATATAAACAGTATCTATATCAAATAAGCCTTTTCCTGCCGGCTCACCTGTTCCGCTTACAGTCGTTTCCATCCAGTCGACAAGATAATTTTCCGCCGTTAAACGAGGATATATATTAAGCACCCTTACCTTTTCATTTCCGTTCCATGTAGAGCGTGTCTCCCAAACACCGTCTCCCTGCTTTCTAGATACCCTGTAACCATATCTTTCTTCATCATTTGTTATGTCATTCCAGTCAAGCTCTATACCATAATCTTCACCGTCTTTAACTGTACATGTCAATTTCAGTTCAGGCTTTTCCTTTTTATGCACCGTAAAATTAAACTCAGTACTTTTCCATATATTCTCTATTCCCGCATCTTCCTTAGACAGCACTTCAGTACGGAGTACATATGTCCTGCCTTCGGTCGCAACAATATCCATAACAGCGTCTATCTTCTGTTCTTCCTGTTTCGGGATAAAAAGACATTCTTTTTCTTCTGTCTTTATGATCTCCCCATCTTCCAGTAAAGTGTAACGAATAACAGCCTTCATCTCCTGGTTAATGGTATATTGTATGGTTGTCTGTAATGATACCTGTTGTTTCCTGTCTGCTTCCAGTACATAATTGTCTGCTTCCGTTATCAGATTCTTTATTTCAAACTTCAATGAATGGTACTGCTCGATTTCCCGTACCAACAGAATATATTGTATGGTATCCTTTACACTTCCATATACGCTGCCATCCTCTGCCTGTACAGCATTTAACTTCTTTTCCACATCATCGGTATCATTTATTAATTCCCTTTTGTACAGATAACCTGCCAGTTTTGCCTGTTCCAAAAATGTCTCTTCAGAAAAATCTGCAGTAAAAACATTCTGGCAGTAGCTGTCCAACTTTTCGTACACAGAAGCATTGTCAACACTCGCCAATAACAAAACGATACCAACCTGTGCAGATAATTCCGGTACGGATATGTCAAATTTTGTATAACCAAAACCTCCGTCCGCTTTCTGCTGTCCAATCAGATAATTAACAGCCTTCGTCATCCTATCTGAATGATATTTCTGTTCCGTACTATCTGTGATTTCTTCCAGTCCGTCTTTTTCCCATACTGCTTCTTGTGCCAGCAATACCAGCATAGTATCATACACATCGCTCGTATAGGATTCTGTAAGGCCAAATCCGCCATCCTCATTCTGCCACTCCCAGGCTGTATCCAGATAGCTTTGACATCCCCTTGCCCATGCAAGATGTGCCAGTTCATCTACGTTAAGCACCGTATGTTCCTGCTCCCATTTTGTTAAAAACGTACTGTCTGTTTCATTTTTTTCTTCACGCAATACTGCCATTGCATTACAGGTGAAATTCGGAAGTCCTGCATTTTTCCATTCCCCACTTTCTTCACCCATTTCTTTGAGCCATGAAAGTGCCTGCGGTTTTCCTCTTTGTTCTTCTGCCTTGGCAGAAAATGGTATTAAGTTTAATAATAAAATAATGGTGAATATAAGACTTGTAAGTATTACGCTTTTCTTTTGTATGCGTTTCATACTACCCCCCCTTTTAAATTATAATTTCTTTAGACTTCTTTTTAGAATCAACTTAATCTACATGTACAAATGTAATGATAAACCAGGTATTTGATCCTTCTTCACTCCGTACCGTGATCTTGCCACCCATTCCCTCTACGATAGACTTTGTAAGGGATAAGCCGATTCCGACACTGTTTGGATTCACATCATGGTGTACACGGTAGAATCGTTTGAATATATTTCCGAGATCTTTCTCTGCGATCCCCATTCCATGATCCTTGACATAGATCCTGGTAAAGACCGGATTGTGTTCTACCTCAACCGTGATCTCTGTTTTCTCCGGTGAGTAGTCTGATGCATTCTTCAAAAGATTGATGATCGCCTCTACCAGCCAGTCACCGTCACAGACCAGCTTCCTGCCATCCTCACAGATCACATGAACCTCCTGTTCCCTACTCTCCGTCAGATAGGTTACGCTGTCTCTTGCCTGTAATAACAACAGCTTCAGATCACATTCTTTCCGGTCAAACTGGATTGCTCCCGCTTCAATCCGGGCAAGCTTTAAAAGAGATAATACCATCCATTCCATTCTGGTAAGCTGATTTTTTGATTCGTTAAGCACCCGCATCCGTTTTTCTTCATCTGTAAAGGAATCATCTAACAGCAGATCGATGAATACATTTAAGGATGCCAGCGGTGTCTTAAGCTGATGAGAGATATCTGACATGATATCACGTAAGAATACTTTCTCTGACATTTCCCGCTCTTTGCTTTCTTTTAAAAATGTCACCATCTTATAAAAGTTCGTATATAAGATTCCGATCGTACCCTGCATGTATTCTTCTTCCGGCAGCTCATCTTCTCCCTGAACTACACGAAGCATCTCATCCGACACATGCTCAATCTCCCGATAAGTATGGTTGATCTCCCGATAACTGATGAAAAACAGAATTACAAGCCCGACCGCTAATATCAGCAGGATAACCGCAATTCTCTTTTCATCGCCACCGAACAGGAACCGTATACCGATTCCAACCACTGCCAACAGTATTACAGACAGGATCACAAATCGTTGTATGAATCTTTTTCTCTCAAAATCACTTTTCAAGGCTTTAGTTTCCTCTTTAAATATCCCTTCCCACGTTTGCAAGAACCATAGCCGACATCTTCGGTACCTTCAGATAAAGCATATTATGCTCTACCTTGTAGTCACAGGCTTCCAGACTGTAGCCTTCTTCATTTGTGAACATCACTCTGCGCATAACCTCATGATTCTTGACACCGATCCGTCTGACATGCAGCTTCACATCGATATCTTCATAATTCGTATTCAGGATCACAACCAGCTGCTCTGTATCTGTGAACCGTCCATATGCGATAATCTTATGTGCTCCATATAAGAACATAACTGAGCCACGGATCAGAGCCTCATAGTTCTTATGAATACGGATCATGTCCTTATGGAACCGGATCAGTTCCATATCTTCTCTGCCCCACGGATACGTTCTACGGTTATCCGGGTCAGTCCAGCCACAAAGTCCTGCTTCATCTCCATAGTAGATCGTCGGAGCTCCCGGCCAGGTCATCTGGAATACAACGCCCTGACGGAATATACTCTTATCGATACCCTCATTTGCCGCCTGCGGCCCCATCGTATGCGTACGTCCGACTCTCCGGTTTGTACGGGTTAAGAATCTGGAATGATCGTGGTTTGATAATTCATTCATCGCAATCTCAAGGGATGGACGCTGGAATCTCGCCATATGATAATTCATGGCTCCCATAAATGTATCCGGGTTACCTAACAGATCGCCACGGAACTCATCACTGTGCTTCTCAACACCGGTCAGGAACCAGGTGATCGGCTCCATAAATGCATCATAGTTCATAACGGTATCCCACTGATCGCCCTTTAACCAAGGCTTCGGATCTCCATAATGCTCTGCCAGTACGATTGCATTTGGATTTGCCTCTTTGACTGCATTACGGAACATTCTCCAGAACTTGTGATTATATTCCTCCGAATGTCCGAGATCTGCTGCAACATCCAGTCGCCAGCCATCCACGTTATATGGAGGGGACACCCATTTCTTTGCTATATTCAAAATATATTCCACCAGTTTTGGGGAATCTTCATAGTTCAGCTTTGGAAGTGTATCATGCCCCCACCAACCATCGTAGGTGGTATTGTACGGCCATACCTCTTCGTTATAAAACTTAAAGAATGACTTATACGGACTGCTCCAGGATACAAATGCTCCCTTCTCGTAGCCTTCCTGATTCTCATAGATACACTCACGATCCATCCATTTGTTGAAGGAACCGCAATGGTTAAATACACCATCTAAGATAACACGCATACCACGACTGTGAATCTCCTCCACCAATTCTGCAAAAAACTGATTGCTGGCTTCCAGATTTCGTTTGTCGGTTACACGGCTGATATATTTCGTTGCTCTTTTATTCTCTTTTACGCCATCCGGCAGACATTCGCCCTCATCCACAACGATCTTTCCGAAATGCGGATCAATATAATCATAATCCTGAATATCGTATTTGTGGTTGGATGGTGATACAAATAACGGATTAAAATAGATAACATCTACACCCAGATCCTGCAGGTAATCTAACTTATCCTTAACACCCTGAAGATCTCCGCCATAGAAACGTCCGACATCCATATTTGCCGGATATTCATACCAGTCCTTCACCTGCCTGGTAGGACTGTCGATGTAGCAGTATTCGTTGTCCAGTACATCGTTCGATGGATCTCCATTACAGAAACGATCCACATAGATCTGATAAAAGACAGCTCCCTTTGCCCAATCCGGTACATCAAAGCCCGGACAGATTTCAAAGTTATAGTCCGGATTCACATTCTTCTGTACACCGATCCTGTTATAATAACAGGTCACACAGCCCGAATGGATCTCAAAATAATAGGATATATATTTCTCTCCGGCTGGGATCACCGCCGTATAGTAATCAAATAAATCATCGGATTCTTCAACAGACATGACGAGCTTCTCGCCATTGTAGATCAAATAAACTTCATCGGCATTATCTGCACATGTTCGAAATCTAACCTTCACCTGGTCATTGATTCCAGGCTCCTGCGGTATTCTATAGTATTCAGAACCATCGGAAAACAATCCCCCTACATTGATAACCGGCTTCAGATCATATATATAATCATGAATTCTTTCTGCGTTCGTGTATTTGTCGGACATTCAAAACTCTCCCTTTCGTTTATGCCTTTTCATTCTAATACTTTTTTAATAAATAGACAACCTTTTTATGCTGACAACCAATGGCAAAAACTAAGCCCCACAGCATCCTCCACCGCTCCCCGGGGGTCTGCCCCTGTTATAAATACCATTGCGAGGCTTTCGTTATGAACTGCACATTGTCAGTAAATACGGGTGCTTGTTTGAGCCGAAGGCGAGTTAGCACAGGAGTATTTACGAATCAGACATGTGCAGTGAATAGAAAACGTAGCAAGGTATTTATAACAGGGGCAGACCCCCGGGAAGCGGCGGAGGATGCTGTGGGGCTTTTTATACGGACTATTGCCATGAAAATTGTCTAGGCAAAAGATAAGACATATAGGTCTGGGGCTGCCTGTCTATCTGTATTATAATATAACGTTTTTGAGGATTTCGTCGTTTACTGCGCATTGTCAGTAAATGCGGGTGCTTGTCTGAGCCCGAAGGGCGAGTTGCACAGGAGCATTTACGAATCAGACATGTGCAGTGAACAGAAACCGCAGAAAGTTATTTATAATGCAGATAGACAGGCAGCCCCAGACCGTCAGGATGAATCGGTGGTGCCCGCCAAAAAATAAAAGAGACAGTCAACGCACGACTGCCTCTTTTGGAGAAGGTATTTTGTTACTTATGGGGTGTAGCCAAAACTATATAATGTATTGGGGGGTTACAAGTATTATTATATACAAATGCTTCTAAAAGTCTGCCCAAACATTTTTTTATTTTAAAAATTTTATTGTGCAAAACAGAGAGCGGCGTTTTTTGAAATTATTCAAAAAACGCCGTTTTTGTGCAACATGTACAAATTTTTATTGGTTTTCAATCAATTTGTTCGTGTTACTATTGTCTATATTGTTGAAGGCTCTGCGTTTGCAGTAGAGTTTGCATTTGGAACATCATCAAACAATGCTTCAAACTCAGCCCGGTCGATTCTCTCTTTCTCAAGGAGAAGCGCTGCACATTTATGAAGGATGTCTTCATGTGCTTCAAGGATCGCTCTGGCATCTGCGTAACATTCATCGATGATACGCTTAACTTCCTTATCGATCGCTCCCGCAACCTTCTCACTGTAATTCTTTGCATGACCAAGATCACGTCCAAGGAACACTTCTTCCTGATCATCACTTTCGTAATTGATCAGACCAAGCTTCTCAGACATACCGTACTTGGTAACCATTGCTCTGGCATACTGGCTTGCCTGTTTGATATCCTGCGAAGCACCTGTTGTGATATCCTCAAGAATCAGTTCTTCTGCGATACGTCCGCCAAGGCTTACCTTGATATCCTCTAACATCTTTGCCTTTGTCATGAATACGTTATCATTTTCAGGAAGCGGCATCGTATATCCACCTGCACCGGTTCCGGTCGGGATGATAGATACGGTATAAACCGGTCCCACATGAGGAAGCAGATGGAACAGGATCGCATGACCGGATTCATGATAAGCGGTGATTCTGCGCTCGCTCTCCGGTACCAGACGACTCTTCTTCTCTCCACCGATTCCTACTTTGATAAATGATTTATCTACATCTTCTTTTACGATATAAGCACGGTTATCCTTTGCTGCACAGATGGCAGCTTCGTTCATCAGGTTCTCCAGATCAGCACCTGCAAAACCTGCCGTTGTTCTTGCAATATCATTCAGATTTACATCTTCTGCAAGTGGCTTATTCTTTGTATGAACCTTCAGGATCTCTTCTCTGCCCTTGACATCCGGACGGTTTACGAATACCTTACGGTCAAAACGACCAGGTCTCAAGATCGCATGGTCAAGAATATCTACTCGGTTGGTTGCTGCAAGAACGATAATTCCTTCATTTACACCGAAACCATCCATCTCAACAAGTAACTGGTTCAAGGTCTGCTCTCTCTCGTCATGTCCACCGCCAAGTCCGGTACCACGCTGTCTTGCAACAGCATCGATCTCATCGATGAAAATAATACATGGTGCATTCTTCTTTGCTTCGTCAAACAGATCTCTTACACGGGAAGCACCGACACCGACAAACATTTCCACAAAATCAGATCCCGAAATGCTGAAGAACGGTACACCAGCTTCGCCTGCAACCGCCTTTGCCATCAATGTCTTACCTGTTCCCGGAGGTCCTACTAACAGAACACCCTTAGGGATTCTGGCTCCAACCTTTACGAATCTTCCCGGATTCTTAAGGAAGCTGACGATCTCTTCCAGATCTTCTTTCTCCTCATCCAATCCTGCTACATCTTTAAATGTAACCGTCTTTCCGATATCTTCATTCTTCTTGGCACGGCTCTTTCCGAAGTTCATCATCTGTCCGCCGGATCCACCACCCTGGATTCGTCCGATCATGAATGTCATGATAATGACCATAATGATCATAATGATCAGATATGGGATCCACATGCCAAGCATGCTTTCCTTCTGCACATCGTACAGATTATACTTTGCCAGTTTTACCTGATCCTCTGCAGAAGCTGTCGCATTCTTCTTATCAACTGCTGCTTCATAGTCATTATAGATCTTAATAATCTCATTAACATCTGCCGCATAGAATGTAAGCTGTTTTCCGGAAACAAACTCCACATCTACGGTTGCTGTCGGCACATTTGTATTCTGTGTAATATCTACCGCTGCGATATTTCCCGCGTTCAGATCTGCCGAAAATTCCGTATAGCTGTAATTGGTCGCAACATTACTGCTGCCACCCAGCCATTTGTTGATCAGCAGGAATCCGACAATAAGGATGATCGCATAGATCACAACAGCACTTCTTGCTCTCTTCTTATTCATTGTCTACTCCTTCATCTTGGTCTGTCTTTTTATATAAACAGTCTGATATCTACTGTTCAATCACTCCGATATATGGAAGGTTCCTGTACTTCTGCGCACAGTCAAGTCCATATCCTACTACAAAACGATCCGGGATCGTAAATCCTGTCATATATAATTCAACCGGATTCACACGTCTCTCCGGCTTATCAAGCAGAGTTATTACCTGCATACTCGCCGGCTTTCTGTTATTTAATAATTTGATCAGATACGACAGCGTTCTTCCTGAATCGAGAATATCTTCAACTACGATCACATCTTTTCCTTCTATTGATTCATCCAGATCCTTATTCAGCTTCACAATTCCTGATGATTTCGTATCATCTCCATAACTGCTGACTGACATAAAATCCATGGTTACAGGAACCGTGATCTTCTTCGCCAGCTCACACATGAAGAATACACTCCCTTTTAATATTCCGATCAGATGAACGGTCTTTCCTGCATATGCTTTATCAATAGCTGCTGCCATCTCTGAGATTCTGTTATCTACTTCAGCTTCAGATATCATGACTTTGATCTGCTCTTTCATCTTCATTTTCTCCTTCTGGTATATATTCTAAACATATTACTCTTTTTGTATCAGGCCGTACCTTGTACTTCTCACTCAACCGGACGCCTACTGCCCAGATGATGTCATGTTCGGAAGCTACAAGCGGTATCTGCAAACGCTCTGCCACCGGTATCTTACAGGATGAAAATAACCGGTTTATCTTCTTCGTTGAGCCGTCTGATGCAATCACCATATAGTCATTTTCCATATATTTCCTGATAGTAATGCCATTCTGTATTCTATCATAATCTGCAAACTTCGTATACTCTTTTTTTGTTAAATCTAAATGAACAGATTTCTCAAATATTTCAATCTTCATCCTTCCCATTCCGGGCAGGATATATTCACCTGCACCTTTTATAACTATCTCCTGCCAGTCGACATCGCGTGCGCCCTCTGCTGCCTTCTCAAAACACAGATATCCGTAATTCTGATATACCATTCCACCATGCGGAAGCATGATCCGGCTTCCCGCAGCTGCCTGATACAGCTTCTTCACTTCTCTTACATGGTTCTGACCGATATCCTTTCTTCCGCCGCTGACTCTGCCAATCAATTCTAAGATCACAAGATCCTCGATCAGTTCATCCTGTTCCCGTAGCTTCCCGATTTCCAATACATATGCATCTGTTTTTCCGGTCTGTTTCCGTATCTCCATATGTTCATCCAGAAAATATCCTACCTGCTTCATCACATAGGTATCATACATACCCGCATAGGCTGCTGCCTGACTGATATGTGCCGCTGCCTGTGTGTTTATCTCATTAAATGCCGGAATCACCTGATTACGGATCTTATTTCTGGCATAATCATTTTCCAGATTTGTGGAATCCGTACAATACTGTATCCCCTGCTGTTCCAGATAAGCCTCAATCTCCGTTCTGGTACATGAAAGTAACGGACGCACGATCCGGTCCCGCTTTACCGGTATTCCGGCCATTCCGGCAATCCCCGTTCCCCTTACCATGTTGAGCAATACCGTCTCTGCTACATCATTTTTGTTATGAGCAACTGCCACCTTATAATCAGTGATGCCATACTTGTCCGCTGCCCGGGCAAATGCCCCATACCGTGCATTTCTTCCCGCTTCTTCCTCCGTCAGCTTCTGTTCCTTTGCAAGCTGCGGCACATCGATATGGTAACAGTCACATGGTATTCCAAGCTTCTTACAATACTCTGCCACATAAGATTCATCTGCATCTGCCTCTGTTCCGCGGATCATATGGTTAACATGGACCGCATATAACTTGAGTTCTATTTTCTCCCGAAGTCCTGCAAGAACCGTCAGCAGGCAGATGGAATCCGCTCCGCCGGACACACCAACGATGCAGTTATCTCCTGCTTCAAGCAAATTCTGTTCTTTTATAAATTGATAAATCTGTTCTTCTAATGTATTTTCTGTCATCTGTTTTCCACACCTGTCCGTCTTCTATGATTCGGATATTCGATCATCTATATTCATTACCTGTATCTTTGTATGCATATTGTATATACGTTTCTTTAAAATCCTACATTCACCGATATATGTAGCTTCGTTATTTTACATCCGGTCATATACATTTCTTCGTTATCTTAATACAAGCCAACTATAAATTTCAAGTAACAAACCGGAAAGTTTATGCTATTTCCAATTTTGCCACGATCACCGTCACATCATCCTCAAGTTTACCTTTACAGCGGAAAAGCACCTGTGAGACAATACGATCAAGTGTCTCCTTGCAGTCATCCGTTTTCAGCGTGGAAATGATCTCCTGCATCTCATCCTCATCTCCCAAAGCTCCATCACTTACCATTACTACCCGATCTTCCGGCTGTAGTTCCTGATGGATCACATCGCATTCCGCAGATTCAAGGACACCGATCGGCAGGGATGCTCCCCGCAGCACCTCCGTATCCCCTTCATGAATAATATAAGTCGGTGCTGCCCCCTGCTTATACTGTGTCAATTCTCCGCTGTACAGATCTATGATTCCCATATCAAATGTCGTAAAACACCTCCCACTGTTCTTTGCCGATATGCAGTCATTTGAAAATGTTATTCCATAAGAGGGATCAAATCCGGCATCCAGCAATTCCTCCATTGTATCGATCATCAATGTACTTTCGCAGGACGCAAGGCTTCCGCTGCCCATTCCGTCTGATATCATCATAATAAGCCTGCCATCCTCATGCTCCTTTACCGAAAAATTATCCCCCGAGACATTTGACCCATATTTTTTAATTCTACGGACAAAATATGTACAACGATATTTTGCGCATTCCTCAAATACGATCACACGATCATTTTCCGATATGATCGCAGGTGTATCCTCTGACACGCGAATCTGCTTGTCCAATACCTCAGACATGATTTCTGCCGCATCCCTCGACAGCATGATCCTCTTATTCTTCGTTCTTGCTGTTATATAATACTGAATATGATTCATCTCATTCTTCATAGATGATAAATGTGTCATGATAACCCCATGCTCCATAAAGCTTGCACGAAGCCGTTCTTCCCTGTTCAATGAAACCGGTTCAGCAGTTTCCAGATTATCGGAAAATCTTCCGATCATATCTCCGACCTCACCCAGATCCACTCTTGCTGCAGCAGGTCCACATCCTGCCAGCGTATATTCGATCCGTTTAAATGCCCCGGATAATTCCCGTATCTTCTCTGCTGTGATACGGTTCATCTCAGTCGCCGTCTGAAGATTATACTGTGACTGAATCCATCCATCCTGAACCGTAAGCAACCATTTGGGGGTCGCCGCAAAGATCAGCAGCGCACTTCCCACACTTTTGATTCCATCAAATGTCAGGAAATAATCATCATACATAAGTCCCGTCAGAATACAGGCTACAGTTACCGCCATAATGGTTCCCATTTTTCTTTTATCCGAAAGTGCGCGCCCTGCAAGGATCAATATTGCAAATATAAAAAATCCACCGACTAATTCCGGTCTTCCGCTCTTAACCGCCGCAATGAATCCGCATACGCCTGTGACAGCCATTCCGTAACCTGCACCAAACCTGTGAAGTGTATACCACGACACATAAAGACTACACATTAACAGCCAGCTCACTGCCCTACCGATCATATATGGCATTCCCCACATACAGACAGCAGTCAGAACAAGAACCCCCAGCAATTCCTCATTGTACTTATCTCTCTCTCTTTTCTGTAACAACAAAACCTGTGTTCCTGTCTGAAATACAGGTATCGTTCCGACAGATATCACTGTTTCAAATAAAGCCATAAGCACCGCATCCTGCATACCGAAAATGTACATACCACATATAAACGACCAGACGAATATTATTAATCCACAGCTTCCGGCAAGTATCAGATATGTACGAGTTCCTCCCGATCGCCTGCATTTCAATCCACCTTCCAGGTTCATGCAGACCAGAACAGCCACCAGGATCACACTGTATTTTATCAAGAAATACGCAGCAGAGTTTTCACCCATTCCCATCACATACGGTCCCATCCGGAATATCTGTTCCGTGTTCCAACCCGGTCCGCCATATAACGCCGCCCCGCCAAAAAGCATTGCTGTGAACAGACCGAACGTACTCTGTCTCATATAATAAACTGCAATAAGCATCGGAACCATAAACGGATGCATACCAACGATCGCAGAATGTCCGCATAGAAATCCGATCAGATATAACAGCATACGATTCACTTTTTTTTCATTCATATATGTGTCCTCCCTTTTCGCCTTAAGTGTCAGACATTATACGGAGATAACACGTAAAAAAAAAGCGAATGCTGAAAACAGCAATCGCTTTATTCTGACTATTTTTTATTTTTCCGGCTCTTTTATGTACTTATTCCTTCGGACGAATCACTATTTCGTCAGGATATACCAGACCGAGCTGATTTCTGGCTACTTCCTCAACGTACTTTTTCGTCTTCATATATTCTTCTTTTTCTTCCAGCTTCTTATGTTCATCTTGTGCTTCTTCAATCTGTGCTGAGATCTCTGCTGCCTGAACCTTTAATTCTGCTTTCTGTTCACGAAGTGAGATAGATTTTACTACCACGATCACTGCTAACAGCAAAAGCGAAACAATAATGATCGCTGTACATATCTTTGATTGTTTTCTTCTGGTATTTGTTCTACCCATGATCCATTCCCCTATTGTCCGGCTTCTTTTTTTCGATGCATTGTTTTCCTAAAAAAACAGTGCTTTCGAAGTGTATTGACATAATTTTACCTTCTCGAACAAATTATGTCAACAAGCATTTTTGCCCGAAAAATCACTTTTCTCAACCCCTTTTTCAACTCACACAATATATAGTTCAAGAGTCTGGAAACAGCCCAATTTATAGTAGAAAAATACAGCCCGATTCCAGAAAAAAATCCTAAAAAAATATACAAACGTATCACGCCGCTGTTATAGGTAAATGTCGTCCAAATCACTGCCGCACATAATACCAGCCAAAAAAGGAGATCTATAAAGCCAACCCAAGCGTCTTTTATATTTATCACTTTTTTAAAAGCATTAAACAAGCCTATGATAAATCCTATCCCGACCCCGAATAATACGCATACTGCAAAGGCTGTTGACTGCTGCTCCAACATCTCTGTCATTATTTGAACAGCCTCTTAATTGAAAATGTTCCGTTCTCTTTATCCGTCATATAACAGATACAGTCAACCTTACCTGTCAGATCAAGCAGCCCCTTCTCAATATCCAGATTCGTCATATGCATATCTTTTCCGGTTATTTTCATCTTGCCTGCTTCAGTGATCAGGAATACCAGATCCGGCTCAAATGAGATGACCTTCTCCACTCCGGTTATTCTGGCCTCCTTTCTTGCATCCATAATAAGCTTATGCCCGCTCGTAGTATTCTGCGTTTTCTCCATGCTCCACCCTTCCGCCAAAAGCCTTCAGAAGCTTTCTTAAGTCTGTTAGAACAATATATGAAGCTTATTTCTGCAGTAGAACATGTTCTCAATTCCATATCTCAACAAACAGTTCTTCCATCTTGCCGATATTGATAGGTTTTGACAGATGGTCATTCACACTGCTTAAATTATGACGTAATCCTGATATCTGTACCAAGCATATAAAAAAATAATTTTATATTATTATATATTATTTATAATAATAGCTTTGCTGCTTAAGTATCTTCGCAAATGCATAAATCCACATATTTGCCACATACTAACTACAAAGCTAAAACTTAGCAAAAGAGAATGTATCATAACTGAACAGTTAAGACATTCTTACAAAATATGACATTGGAGGAAAATACAAGTATGAGACCCACTGGAATTGTCAGACGTATCGACGATCTTGGCCGGATCGTTGTTCCAAAAGAGATCCGCCGCGTGCTCCGTATCCGGGAAGGCGACCCACTCGAAATCTTTACCGGAAAAGACGGCGAAGTTATCATAAAAAAATATTCCCCGCTTGGAGAGCTCGGAACCTTTGCTCAACAGTATGTGGATTCCATCTCACAGATCCTTGGTTGTCCGGTCTGTGTCGCCGATCGTGATCAGATCATTGCTGTCGCCGGAATGCCCAAGAAAGATCTGGTAGGCAAAGCAATCCACAAAGATCTGGAGGAAGTCATTAACGATCGAGAAAATATTATTGCCCGACATGGTGATACACGATATGTCAATATCACTTCAGATGATACTGCATATGCAGGTCAGGTAATTCAGACAATCATTTGTGAGGGCGACGCGATCGGTGCAGTCATTGTGTTGAGTAAGGATGACAAAATGCGTTTCGGTGAAACAGAACAAAAAACCGCGATCATTGCTGCTAATTTTCTCGGAAAACAGATGGAGAACTAATTCTGTGTCATTTGCCTTGAAAAGTAGCGAAAAATCTAGGTTTTTCAAGGCAAAATGGCGTTCTAACCTTGACAAATACTGGCATTTTAGGTATAAATATACATGTTGGGGCGTGATCTACGCCAGGAGTTATCCGGTTTAGCTCACCAGGATAATATATTATGAGTATTTTAGGAGGATTTTTTCGATGAACAAGACTGAATTAGTTGCTGCTATGGCAGAAAAGACAGAATTATCAAAGAAAGATGCTGAGAAGGCTTTAAAGGCTTTTACAGACGTTGTAGCTGAAGAATTAAAGAAGGGTGAGAAGGTTCAGTTAGTTGGTTTCGGTACATTCGAAGTTGCTGAAAGAGAAGCAAGAGAAGGTAGAAACCCAAGAACAGGCGAAACAATGACAATCGCTGCTTCTAAGTCTCCAAAATTCAAAGCTGGTAAGGCTTTAAAGGATTCACTTAACTAGTTTTTATAGAATGAATCAAGTACTTAAGGGATGCTGCATCGTATAAATCAGCATCCCTTTTGTTTTTCTGTTTTCCGGAATAATCCGATTGTCTTCTGGTAATACTTCTTACAGATGCAAAAAACAGAGCACCACTCATTTATCTATGTGTGCTTGTTATATGTACCAACCCATATAAAATACAGGAGGCAAAAACTATGGTTTTAAAAGAGAAAGAAAAACAGGCTATCAAGGATCTTCAGACACTGGAACAGGCCTGCATTGACAAATACGGCAAATATGCAGCCCAGGCAAAGGATCCTGTGTTACAGGAATTATTTACCACGCTGAAAAGGAATGAACAGAAGCACTACGACAGTCTGGAGCAGGTTCTGACCGGAACCGTGCCAAGCTGCAACTGCAATGACAGTGATGGCAGAGACTACGACCCAAAAGCTACCTACAGCCAGCTCGGACAGTCTCAGGACAAGAAGGACGATGCCTTTCTTGCAACGGACTGTATCACCAGTGAAAAGCTCGCATCCTCTGAATATAACAGTGATGTATTCATCTTTGGCGACAGTGCAATCCGCAAGCTTCTTGCCGACATCCAGATTGAAGAACAGAATCATGCCGAGATGCTCTTCAAATACAAAACAGCAAACGGGATGGCATAAGACCTCCAACAAAATACTTTTATGACTATATAGAACACTATCATTTAAAATACAAAAGGAGATATACAAATGAGATTAGACAAATATTTAAAGGTTTCAAGACTGATCAAAAGAAGAACCATCGCAAATGAAGCCTGCGATGCCGGACGTGTTATGATAAACGATAAAGTCGCCAAAGCATCCACCGATGTAAAAGTTGGCGACGTTATCGAGATTGGATTCGGCAACAAGACCGTCAAGGTTGAAGTGACAATGATCGCCGACTCCACCAAAAAAGAAGACGCCAAAGAAATGTTCCGGTATTTGTAATGTCTTTCATGACGATATAAAGTCTGCATACCCGGTTGCTATATAAACACATGACTCATTTCGTTTCTACTCGATACACTCGCCCATTTGTCAGCAGTCGCCCAAACTCACCCTTACGGGTTCAGACATGGGCTTGGTGCTGACGGCTAGAGTGTATCTCATCACGAAACTACATGAATGTCATTGTTTATATAGCAGCCGGATACGCAGACTTTATATCTGTATCAAAGACAAAAACAGATAAATTATCTACAACAGCCTGACTATATATTGACATTAGCGAAAATTTCGTTATGAGATGCACATTGCCAGTAAATACGGGTGCCTGTTTGAGTCCGAAGGACGAGTTGGCACAGGAGTATTTACGAATCAGTCATGTACATCGAATAGAAATTGCGCGAATCAATTATAGTCAGGCTGTTGTGGATAGTTCATCTGTTTTGTCCGTTTAGTTCGAGGTTTTAATTTCGAGTTCCGGCATAGTGGAGGCAACTTTGGTGTTTGCAGGGATGGACTTCGTTACGAAGGTATTTCCCGCCACTACGGAATTTGCACCAATAATGGTCTCACCACCTAGAATGGTTGTATTTGCATAGATGACTACGTTGTCTTCTATGGTCGGGTGACGTTTTATGCCGGATAGCTGCTGACCTTTTCTGGTCGACAGTGCACCAAGAGTAACTCCCTGATAGATCTTTACATTATTTCCGATATCGGTGGTCTCACCGATAACTATTCCCGTTCCATGATCAATAAAGAAATATTCGCCGATATTTGCACCCGGATTAATATCAATTCCTGTCTCGCCATGCGCATATTCTGTCATGATTCTTGGAATAAATGGTACCTTCATCTGATAGAGCACATGTGCATATCGATATACAAATATCGCAAATAAACCCGGATAAGAGAAGATGATCTCTTCCCTGCTGTTCGCTGCAGGATCTCCATTATATTCTGCTTCTACATCTTTGCAAAGCAACGCCTGCACCTCCGGTATCCTTCGGATAAAGCCCAGTGCCTTCTCCTGTGCGTCTTCTGTGATCTCCTGATAGGATTTGGCATCGTTTTTATAACTCAATGCTACCTTGATCTGACGGAACAACTTATCATATAACAACGATAACTTATGTCCTGCAAAATATTTCTTATTAGCATATGCCATATTCTCTCTACCAAAGAAGCCCGGAAATGTTACTTTCCGAAGTTCATCTACAAAATCAATGATCTCATCTTTCTGCGGAAGGCGTTCACCCAGTGAAAGATCAAATAATTTTTGATCTGAATAATTCTTATTTAATTCCTCAGCCATTTCTGCAATGACTGTTTTAACATCATTTTCAAATTCCATTTCAGACTTACTCCATTTCGTTTCCTAATATCAATATATGCGGCAGTCACGATATGTCCTCGGAAATACTGCACAATATACAGCATTAGTATAACATTTCAATGGAAAATGTAAATATTTTTGTTTTTCATTACCGGATTCTTTTTTGAACAGGTCACAGATAAACTTCTCTACAGATTCTCCGCTCTCATATCTTCGATCCTACGGTTTAATTCTTCTAAAAACTGTTTATGTTCCTTTTGCAGGTTTAAAATTCTGGTCTCATACTGCACTCTTTGCTCTGCAAAAGCTACCAGAAGAATGCAGATAATTATGACTAATACAACAACTGCTAAGGCTAATGCGACCATCATGCTACCATCTCCCGATGTAGAACATGAATCAGATTTAATTCTTGCTTGCTGAATTGATTGTGAACTTTCAGAATTGCGTTCATGATTCTCCCCCCACTTTTCTTTTATAACTTTTGTATTCATTTAAACAGATGCACGCTTCAATCTGCGTACATCTGTTTATACTATACTCAACTTTTCGACATAATGCAACATTTTTTCTACTTAAAATAAGATTTTTCCTATCGCAGTGCGATTTTAAATTGTTTTATTGCTTTCGAAATAACCGCTTGATCTTACCGGGCAGCCACACAAGGACTTTTCCGATCCGGAAAGACCAGGATGCTCTTATCTTCTGATTCTCCTGTTCAACAGTCCTCAGCTTCTTCCCAAGAGCCTCATTCTTTTTCTTTTGTTCTGTAAGCTGACGTTTAAGATCAGCATTTTTTTCTTTTAATACATCTCTTTTTTCTTCAAGTCTTGTAATCTTGCTCTCATCTCGTGCGATTTTCTTTTCATTTGCGCGGTTTTGTTTCGTCAGATCTTTATATGCTTTCTTCTGCAATGACAGATCCTGACTCATTCCACGTTTCTCAGCATACGCTTCCGATTTTTGAACATATACGGAATATGCAAAAAAAACGGCAAATTCTTCCGGTGTATCCTGATACAGATGTCTGACACATTCTCCATTCCATACACTATAATAGTAACCATCTTCCTGTATCTGAATATGCATTTTTTCAAGCCCATATTCCTTTAAAGCCTCAACTGCCTGTCTGAAAGCATCCCATTTCTGAAAATTCTGGAGCATATAGATCATACTTCCAATTGCTTTGTTGGCAAAACTACGTTCTCCAAACCCATCGTATTTTTCCAGATTCTCAGCAATATCCATCCATGCCTGAATCGGCGACAGAGGTGATTTAGAAATAGAACAAACAAGTCCACTCGCCTGATTTACTCTGTAATTAACCAGTTTTTCATCCAATACAGTGATTCGATCCGCAAGTCCAATCGCATTTACTGTGAAATATACATCATTACCATTACGAACCGGTTGGAAATCCAGTTTTAGCTGTTCAATATAAGACCGTTTGAATATCTTATTCCAGGCTGCTGCGTTCGTAAAATTCAAATAATAATCCGGATTTGTAAAACGATTAAATGTATCTGTCTCCGGTATATTTTTGACCGAGAGATACGGCGGCCATGGATATAATTTCTGTTTTGACTCCAGAAATTGATTTCCACCACATACACAAACATCTGCATCTACAGCCTTTGCTTTACCATACATTTTTTCCAATGCATCCGATTCAAAGAAATCATCGCAATCCCAGAATACCAGATATTCACCTGTTGCATGTGATTTTCCTGTGTTTCTGGCAACACCTGCATACAGATTCTGCTGCCTGTACAACTGAATACGATCATCCTGATCTTTGTATCGATTTAAAATATCCCAGGATGAATCGGTTGAACCATCATCCACACATATGATCTCAATCTCCTGCAATGTCTGATTGCAAATACTGTCCAGACATTGTTCCAGATATTTTTCTCCATTATATACCGGTACGATTACTGATACCTTTATCATAAGAACTCCCTAACTTACTCCTTTATAATATCCGCATACACTCCGTTCACCGCACGAAGCAGGTCATCCGGTTTCAACAAAATCTGTTCTCCCAGTTTTCCACCTGATACGATCATCTGCGGAAGCAGTTTTGCGCTTTCGTGTATAACTGTTTTGTACTGCTTTTTCATTCCGATCGGTGTACAACCGCCTCTGATATAACCGGTCACTTTATTGATATCCTTGACCGGAAGCAGTTCCAGATTCTTTTCTCCTACTACTTTAGCTGCCTTTTTCAGGTCAATCTCCTTATCGATTGGAAGTGCAAATACATAATATGACCGGCTTTTCCCAATCGTTACAATCGTCTTAAAGCTTTCGTCATAACTCTGTCCAAGCAGATCTGCTACATGAACACCATCTATAAATTCATCACACTGATATTGATTCAGCGTATATGGAATCTTCATACGATCCAGAATACGCATAGCATTTGTCTTAGTTTCTTTTCCCATGGTTTCTACCCTATTATGAAAGTACACAATCCTGTATATTTAATACGCGCTCTATACGAGCTGTGAGCGCATTCGCTGTAAATGGTTTACAGATATAATCTTCTGCACCGGCTTCAAAACATTTCGTTTCGGAATATTCATCTGTTACCGCAGTCAGAAAGATTACCGGAATATTCTTATACTCCTGATTTACCTTCAGTCTGGATATCACATCATACCCATCCATTCCGGGCATCTTCAGATCCAGAAGAATAATATCCGGACGTACACGCTCCAGTACGCGGAATGCCTTTTGTCCATCATTTACCGCAGACACATCAAATTTGTCTGCAAGAACACCCTGTATCATATCCAATATCACCTTGTCATCATCTATAACCAAAACTGTCCTTTTCACTAAAGCATCCTCCTAATATCCGTCTCGAGTTTTTCAATCACATCATATGCCTTATCCATATCATAATCTGATATATATGTATGCAGTCTGTCCAGAATGCCAAAATATCCGGTTCCCAATTCTTTTTGGATCGCCGGCACTTTAATGTGATATAGCTTTTTCAAATCCTCACATGCCGCCTGTTCCCGGTAATCATAGACTTCCTGTTTCATTCTGTCGAGTATTATAAGCACTTCTGTTATATCTGTGACTCCTGTAGTTTCTATTGTACCATCTGATTCTATATTCGCAAGCCATTTTTTTATCTGTCTCAAAAGGTCTCTGTATCGACGCATTGTATCCGCATGTTCCCGGTCTATCTCCGTCCATGCCGTTTCTTCATGCCGGCATGCAACCTCCAGTCTCGCAGCCGCTTGAGCCATATCATCCGCTCCTATACTGGCCGAGATTCCTTTCAGGCCATGGATCGCAATCTCGTATGCCTGCAGATCTCTGTTTTTTCTGCCGGCGTCCAGCTTTTGTATACGTTCTTCGCTTCCGGTCAAATAAGTCTGTAAAAGATCGATATAGAGTTCCTCGCTATTGCCTATATAAGACAGACCTTTCTCTGCATCAATTCCGGGAATGTTGATCTGTGTTGCCGGAACATCAGATTTATGAGCTTCTGCATCCATTTTATCACATACTGTAATATACTCATCCGGAAGATTCTCCATCAGAATACGTTCAAATCGTTCCGGATCGATCGGTTTCGAAAGATATCCATTGAAACCTGCATCCAGATACATCTGTTTCGCATCAGAGAGTGCATTCGCCGTAATGGCGATTGCCGGGATATGCTTGTATTTTCCACCATCCATACCTTTTATCTTCTGGAGCATGATCAGTCCGTCCATCTCAGGCATCATATGGTCAATTAAAAATAACTGATATTCCTGCTTTCTGATCATGGCAAGTCCCTGCTTTGCACTGGTAGTCATATCCATCTGTATTCCGGTTCTTTTAGCAAGCCCTTCTATGATCTTCAGATTTACCTCATTATCATCCACAACAAGAACATGTGCTCGCTCTGCATGAAACATTTCGTGATAAGCTATTTCCGTCTGAATCTGTTTTTTGTATCTTTCCCTGTAGTCACCAACCGGTTCTTCATCTGCAATCTTCTGTGTCAGAGCTACGGTAAATGTTGATCCCTTTCCATATACACTTTGTACTTGTATAGTTCCTCCCATGGCATCAAGAAGGCTTTTTACAATCGGAAGTCCCAGACCGGTTCCTTCTACCGAACGATTCCGTTTCAGATCAAACCGTTCAAATTTCGTAAATAATTTTCCGAGATCCTCATCCCGCATTCCGATGCCGGTATCCGCCACCTCTATGAACAGTTTCTGGATAGTATCCTGACTTTCACCCGTGATCCGAAGACTGATACATCCCTTTTCTGTATATTTCACTGCATTTGTCAGAAGATTCATAATGATCTGTTTAATTCGGACTTCATCGCCTTGCAGATACTCATGCATATATGGCGAAACCGATATGTTAAACTGAAGGTTTTTTTCCATTACCCGTTTCTGGATCGATCGTTCAACATCTTCTATCAGACTGCTCAGGCTGTATCTCTCTATTATGATATCAACCTTTCCGGATTCAATCTTCGACAGATCCAGAATATCACTGATGATCGTAAGTAATGTTTTGCCTGAATTCTTTATATACATTGCATACTCTTTGATATGAGGCTGTCTGCTCTCACGCAAAACCAGTTCATTCATACCAAGTATCGCATTTAAAGGAGTCCGTATCTCATGAGATATATTTGCCAGAAACGCCGACTCACTGTTTGCCGCTTCCTCTGCTTCCTGTGCATTTTGTTTCAACCGGATCTGAAGCCTCTTATTCCAGGCAATTACCACTAACAGCATTAAGCTTCCAAGCAAAATAATTATCATATCCGTTATACAGTCATCAATATCTCTTCCACCTGATGCATCCTGCATATGATCTGACAACAGAGCATACAGATAATAAATCTCTGTACTGACCAGCATAAATATATTCAATTCAACCATCTGGTATAACGAAATAATAACCATGGCTGTCAGGAACATATCCGTCAAACGATTGTGTCCATCCGGCAGAAGTCCATACATGGCAATTATCATAAACAGGCAGCCCGTCATACAGAAGCCATGCGCCTTAACGGGTGTTTTTTTGGAACAAGTCACATATATACAGACGGGGACCGTACAAAATGTTATAATGACAAAACCCGCTCCGCTTTCATAACGAAGAAATGCCGTAACAAAAAAACAGATCAGTAACAAATATGTGTAAAATACCATATATTTTAAGCGTTTATCATCTTCCAGTACCGCTCCGGAGGAATATCGATATACTTCAAGCTTCTCTGTTCCTGTCTGATCTTTAGTTCTGTGCAACCGAACAAATAAATTCAGATAGAGCATGAAAAATACGACCAAAACAGTTATAAGATTAACCGCAGATGGTATCGCATTTCTTGCTATAAGCCAATTAATACTATCTTTATTGATAATTGATACTACATACCAATCATTCATGATAGGCTTGACCGATATCCATGATGAAGCCGTCTTATAGGATACAATGTCGCTATTCTGTTCCAATTCTTCATTTATCTTATCTTCATAGGACTGCGTCTTTTCATTTTTTCCGTAATAATCCGTCAGGCTGCTTCCAACCATATCAAAATCAGTGCCGGCCTCAATAATTCCGGATGAATTGACAATATATAAATCGCCAATATCATTTTGCAGCATCTGCAGCATTTCTGACAGATTTTTTATGTCCAGATCTACCCCGACCATGTCTGTTCCGTTTTCCATTGTTCTTCCAATGGTCAATACCTGTTTTCCCGTCTTCATATCGATATATGGCGTTACAAATGTCAGATCTGTTCCATTTGCTACGATCTCCCGATACCAGAGCCGATCCTCTACATGATAATCGGCCGGCGGCATCCACTGCCCACTCAGCATCAATTCTCCATCAATATATCCATATATGCCGAGATAAGATAATCCAAGTCTGTCCTTCAGATATTCTGTCTGCTCAACAAAATATTCCTTCAACATAGCATTATCCTCATTTTTCTCATGAATATATTGAGCGGTAAAATAATTTACATTCAGTACATTAACCGCATCCGTTAAGATATTTTCACAGGAAACAGAAGCATAATCCAGATTACTCTTTATAGTATCATTCACCTGTTCTGTCGTGTTTTTTACCTCTCTTGCACAAAACACAAGAACCACAGCCGCTATAAATATCAGAACAATACTAATATACATAATTAATTTCTGAAATGATCGTTTTTCCATTTTCCATCACCTTCCCCAACACTGATATCCGTTCCTACCCCAAATGTTCTATCAGTTTTTCCAGATTTACGATTCGACCTTCAAATTGCTCATAAAAATCCTTCTGATCCTCATACCTCGCAATATACATCAGATTCAATATCAGCATACAGATCTGTCTGGTCTGGTCATCCGCTTTTGCTTCATCGTTTGCTGCAGGCAGTTTGCACATATACTCCTGCACTTGTTTCAGAAAATCATGCCAACGATTGATATATTCCGTGTTCTTCTGAAGATCCGGTGTATCGATCCACTTTGACACCTTCACCTTCACCTTTCCCGCACGCTCACACTCATGAATCTGGAGGAAATATTTGAAACCGCCATCCTCATAATATCGTCCAAGAGGGAACAAACGACAGAAGCCCGGACGTGCCGCATGGATACTGCATCTTCCCGCTTCATTCAAAAATGAACATTTCCCATCTACCATCTTGATATTCGGAAGGATCAGTCCATCCACTACGTTCAGTTCGATTGTATCGGCAAGCAGGGCTTCAAAACTTTTTCCTGTCTCCTTCGTCAGACGGTATATATCTAAAGGATCTAAAATAATCGATTCACCCATCCCTTCACAACAGGCATGGCATCCCTTACATTCATTACAATATGCTTTTACCATATCATTTGCTTCATACAGACGTCCATCCGATATCTCATCCAAGCTACAATTTCTAAGCATGTTCTTTTACCTCACACAATACTCCATATTTTATCTTGATTCGGTCTAATTTCTCCAGAAACGGGCAAGCCATAAGCCAGAGAAATAACACAGTGGCAAATCCCTGTACAACATCAAACGGAAATCCCGTCACATAAGCAGCAATGATCATCTGCAGATTGACCGTCGGCTGCCACATGATCACGGATGCAGGATTCATAATGCCGCCATATATTATAATACAACAAAATCCACCAAATACGCAAAGGGAGAGACGCGTCAGTTGTTCTCCCCGAATCTTTGAATTATTAAAGATAAGCCCGGCGGCAAATCCTACCAGTCCCATCGAAAACATCTGCCATGGTGTCCATGGTCCCTGACCAAATACCATATTTGACACCAGCATCGTGACTGCTCCTGTAATAAATCCGGTTTCGCAGCCAAATGCCACTCCGCTTATGATCACAATTGCTATAACCGGATTAAAATTCGGTATCATAAAAAATGCGGTTCTTCCTACTGCTGCCAGTGCACATAAGACAGCAACCGTTACCAGATCTCTTGCCGATACCTTTCGGGTTTCAAATGCCACTCCAAACGGTATCATCATCTCGATCAAAACCAAAAGCGAGATAAAATAATACTTTCTATCCGACAGTACAGCTTTTCCCATCCAGATCGTAGCTGCGGCTGCCAGAATACAGGCAATCGTTACTATCATATTCTTCCGGCTGATATGGTACCGTTTTCTTCGTTCAATCTCCCTGTCCTGTGCCTTTGCCAGAGGACGCAACAGACAGAGAAAAAGCCCGATCGTCAATATAAAGATCACATATATCCCTATATACATAATACCCTCCGATGTCACCCTGCCATCATCGATCAAGCGGGTAAGATCAGACTGGCGAATCGTTATGATAAAGCAGGCCGCCATAACAAGCGTTGTTATCATCAGACCTAGTCTGTGTACAAATGCAGCCTTACCTGACACTATGCTCTTGTGCTGTTTATCTTCTATTTGTCCGGATTTCACACCTGACTGTTTATGCTTGCCTGTGTTCTTTTCTGTCTGTTCGGAATCTTCTATATCTGTTAGCGTTTTATCCGCTTTTTTCCGTGAAGCTCCTGCATCCGTGCCTGACCGATCTGTGTTTTTCCCATACACCGCAAGAACGTCTTTAACCGTAACAGCATGATCCACAATACCTCTGGCAATTCTTGCCGCTGCCGTGGTATAGAATTCATTCCCTGTAAAATATTCCGTTACACCGTTTACAACTGCTGTCTCTCCATCAAAGATCAGGCAGACCTGATCCGCAGTCTGTGCACAGAATTCGATGTCATGACTCACGATCACGATGGTACATCCCTGCATCTGTAATTTTCTGAGGATTTCCGCAAAGGTCTGCTTGAATTCCGCATCCATCCCTTTTGTCGGTTCATCCATCAATATAACATCCGGCATCCCGATCAATACTCTTGCCAGTCCCAGCCGTTGCTGTTCACCACCGGACAGATCATATGGATGACGTTCAAGAAGCTTCGTCAATCCGCAAAGCTCCGTGATTCGATATCTACTACTCTGTCCGGTCTTATCCTGCGCCACCGCACCGTTGCTATTTTTTTCAATTCCAAGTTCTCCCCGTACAGTGGATGCCGTAAATAACAGCTTCGGGTCCTGCGGAAGCAGTCCGACCTTTTTCCCTTTTCCAATCCGGATTCTGCCCCGATAAGGTATACCCGCACCGGCAATTAATGAAAGCAGGGTGGATTTGCCACATCCATTGCTGCCGTTAATTGCAAGGATCTCACCCTCATAGACAGACAGATTAAGTCCATGCAGCACATCACACGCCATCCGATCATATCGAAAGAATACATCCTTTATCTCTATGATCTTATGCTCGCCCTTATATGCCCGTGTGGTCACTTCGTCAATTTGTTCATGTTCCCGGTCATATCGGATAAGCCAGTTTCTTCCATCTGTAACAGTCACCGGAACCTGTTCTTTTTCCTGTAAACCAAGTGCGATCCTGCATGCCGCAGGAAGCTCGATAGATGGTTCTGTCTCATACAGAGTATGCACCCCTTCCTGTATCGTTCCATCATATAAGACCATTCCATGATCAAGCAGTATAAAACGGTCACACATCGCCCACAGCTCTTCCAGTCTGTGCTCCGTAATAATGATCGTAATTCCAAGCTCCTTATTGATCCGTTCCAGGCATCGGAAGAAATCACGCGCCGCCATCGGATCCAATTGACTGGCCGGTTCATCCAGAATCACTACATCAGGTGACAGCGCAAGCACAGATGCAAGATTCACTAACTGCTTCTGTCCACCGGACAGCTCATTTACTTTTTTATGAAAAATTGAATTCAATCCAAAAAAAGAACACATCTCTGCAACACGTTTTCGGATTGTCTCTGTCGGAAGTCTCAGGCTCTCCAGTCCAAATGCAAGCTCATGCCAGACCTTGTCCGTCACCAGCTGCGCATCCACATCCTGCATGACGAATCCTATCTTCTGCGTCTGCATTTTCTCATCCATCTGAGAAAGCTCCTGCCCCGCAAAGGTAATTGCTCCCTCTCTTTTTCCTCTCGGTGTCAGCACGGGCTTCAACTGTCTGAGCAATGTGGTTTTTCCACTCCCGGAACCACCTGCAACCACAACGAATTCTCCCTGTTCGATCGTAATATTTATATCATTTAAACAGGGATCAAGATATATATCGTCACGCTCTGATATGATATCAGGATATGCAAATGTCAGACCTTTTATCTCATACAAACTCATATTCTTCTCCAATAAGTATTACCGGCTGCCTACTGCCGCCTCAATAGTATCTCCCGACTGCATCACACGGCATCTTTTCTTCCACATCAATACCTCTGCTATATGCATACCGGTCGGCCATACTGCCAGAACCAGATAACTTCCAAATGCAACTTTCGACCGGATATTCCATGCCGCCACAGCCACATACGGATAATACCGCATCGCCATCTGCCCCGATAAGAACCCTGCCAATGTCATACCTGCAAGGATCAATATTCCTGCCAGACAGACCGCATCCCGCCTGTGAAAACGGAACAGAGAAAAGGCCGTACGTCTTCCGATTCCATATCCCCGGCTGCGCATACTGTCTCCGGTAATGACCGCACGTTCAAGTGCCCAGGTCGTCGCAGATGAAATTACCCGCATACCTGTCCTTATACGTTTAAAATATCTACCTTCTACTATAAATCCTGCACATTTCTGTGCCTGATATACCTGACGGATCCTTGCTCCAAACTCCGGGAAAAATTTCAATGTCATAGATATGACCAAAGACAGGTATGGTGCAAATCTTCCAAATAAATAGATCATCTTATCCGATGTCAGCACACGATTAAGAGACGCAAACCAACAAAGCACAGTCACAAGCATCCCTGCTGCCGCAAGTCCATACAGTATGGATTCCAGCGTCAATGCATTTCCTGTCGGAAAATGCCATAATACCGTAACTCCCTGATGACTGAATGCCGGATTGATCAGTGCCGTCAGGATTATGACCGGTATCATGTATCGTAGATTCCGCAAAACCGCTTTTCTTCCACCAAGGCAGACCGAATATGCAAATGCTCCCATAAATGCTATCATCAGACACACCGGATGTAATGACATCATTCCAAATGCGATCACACTGACAAAATATATGAAATTAACGATTGGATGACAATCTGCAAATGCATCCTGATTTTCTTTTCCCACTGATATCTCCTGTTTTATCAAATTCTGTCCCATTAACCTCTGCCTTATTAATCTCTGTCGTCCGAAGCCGATACTTCCTGTATTCCCTATTCAAAATATGGGTTTCCGACATCCGCGCCCAGATCACAGGTATACTTCCATTCTATCTTATCTCCATCCTTCAGAACATATTTTGAGCATCCAAATGCAGGGAACTTCCCATTTACGCAGTATTCCCAGCCTGACAGCTCACCACAGTCAAACTCATAAAGATTATTGATTCCCTCTATATAATAGCTTCCGTACAATGCCGTAAATGAATATTCCATCTGAATGGCTCTTGTCCGGGTCACATTCTTTAACACATCGAAAACCGTCTGTCCCTTCTTAAATTCAACCATCATCTCACGAAGGACCCAGCCATCTGAAGGAACACAGGATGCCTTCGTCTTATCAAAGATATCCCAGTTCGATAAAATATTACTGCAATTAATTGATATGGTACAAGTATATACAGTGTCTTCCGACGTCTGCTCCGTGGTGGTCGGTGACTGTACTCCCGGCTGCTCCGTCGTTGGTACCTCTGTATCCGGCTGCTCCGTCGGTCCGCTCTGTTCTGTTCCTGAACCGTCTTTTTTCGATGAACCGCCACCATTTGACGGAGTCTTATTGTCCGTACTCTGTGATGAATCTGTCCCCGGATCCTCCGATACATCCGTATCTCCATTTTTATGCTCCTGCGTCGTGGCGGAATAATCCGGAGTTACGATTCCGGACTTGTCCTTTTCTGATCCCTTATCGTCTTTTTTCGTATCCCTTTTACTATGATTTTTCTTTATTGAACCCTGTCCTGACGATGATGAGTCATCCCATTCCGCATCATCCGATATTTCCGCATCAGCATCTTCTGTATCTGAAGCTTCCCCGGAAACCGCTTCCTGTGTCGTACTCTCTGTATTTTCAGAAGTCGTTCCCGGCCTTCCAAATCCCCTGGAGCCGGGTGCATTTCCTCCATACCAGTACGCACCGACAAGTATAAGCAGTACAACCAGAATTCCTATTATCTTTTTCAGATGTTTCTTAATCCACGCCATATCTTATCTTCTTACTCCAGCTGCTGTAATATTTCTTACCCTTCACCGTCTTATATGCCCGCACTGTTATATAATACCGTTTTCTTCGTTTCAGACCGGTCAGTTTTTTGGTCGTTGTCTTTCCTGATCTGACCATTACTGTCTTTGCTCCGCTAAATGAAGATTTCAAGCTGTACCTGATCTGATATCCGCTCGCCTTACTGTTCTTCTTCCATGACACAGACAGCTTTCTTTTTCCTGCCTTTGCTGCCTTTGCAGTAACCGCAGTCACGCGGCATGCCGCCTTTGTATTCGCATTTTTACCCTGCAGACCTGCAGTATAGGCGCATACCTTATAAGAATATGTCGTACCGTTTTTTGCACCGGTATCCACATAAGAAGTCTTTGCACCGGAAACGGTTTTATATTTCTTATATGCCCCGGAACCTGCCTTACGATATAAGATATACTTGTCTGCTCCTGTTACCTTCTTCCATGTTACAGTCAGACCTTTTTTGGTATTTGTGACGGATTTCACAGATGCCTTTGCCGGATAAACAGACACTGTCTTCGATACCATTCCCTTATACATTCCTGTTCCTGATATCTGAACAGTCGCCTTTCCCGGCTTCGTATTATTCTTATATGTCACTGTATAATCTGTTCCTGCAGTCAGTTCTTTTGATATTCCATCAATTCCTGTCATGCGGACAGTGACGGCAGGCGTTATCGCCTTGCCTGCATATGTGTATGTCGTCCGGGAAATCTTCACCTGACAATCTGCAAGATCCATGACACGAGCATCCACCGCATCTGTCATATTGTATAAAGTATTTTTATTATTCTTATATCTGTCATAGGATACCAGCGCATAAAATGCCTGTTCTGTCGCCATCTGATTGCCACCATCGGAAGCCACATGCTCAAATGCACCTTTTCCCGTCAGATAAAACTGCTCTAAACCATCCAGTACAGAATGTCCGTTTTTTATAAAACGAACATCTGTATCACCATCCAAGCCCAAACCGGATAAGGCAACCAGTACCTGTGCCGTACTCTCTGCATTTTTCGTTCCCCAGCTGCTGTATGTTCCATCTTCATTCTGTATCTCTGACAGCACACCGATTCCACGGTTTACAGCTTCTGTCACCTGACCGCGTACCTGTTCGCTAACATCTGTACTTCCCTTATAATATGGAACAAGTGCCTGCAATGCCATCGCTGTGACATCCGGGTCCGGTGATGTACCCGACAGACAAAAGCCGCCATTCTTCAGTTCATTATTCAGAATATAAGTAACCAGTTTCTCTCTTGTCACCTGTGTCTTAGCTGTTCCCGATGCAAGCGGTTTGATCTCATAATTACCCGAATCAAGTGCGATCAATGCAAATATTGGTCCATTGATTCCCTGTTTTTTTACATATGTCATATCTGACAGCACACCGGTCAGATCATATCCCTCTATATCAGATGCATCAAGCCCCATAGATGTAAGGGCGAGAATAATTCGAGAATTTTCAGTACTTTTTGTTTTATGCAGTTTTAAAAACTGATTATCCCAATCTCCTACTGCATATTTTTCTTTATTTATGTTATATGTTGCCTTTATATATTCTGTTATATTGTTATAATATGCCCTATACCATGGTGCATTTTCCATACCATAACGGCACTCGCCGATAACAGTCCATTCCCCACCAATAGATCCAATTGCCGGTCCCCACCATTTAACCGTTCTCTTTACTTCTTCATACTCACCTTTTTTATTCTTTTCATAATGAATCGGCAATTTATATTCATATGAAATTTCTAATGTTTTCTCGATTGCAGCAGAAGTCTCTTTCAAAACCGCCTTATAATCAATGGCAGTATCCGAAGCTGCCTCTACCTGACTAATCTCTGCAATCGTACCTGTGCCTGCCTGTTTGCCAGTTCCGTCAAATGTGCCATTCGCAGCAACCTGCCCAAACAGAGAAACAGTCATCACCGTTACCAATATATAACTAACTATTTTTGTCCAACGCGATCTATACATTTTCTCTCTGTTTTTCTTCATCTTTCTCATTCTAACCTCATATCATTTCAAAATACATCATGCCCTGCAGCCATCATCTTCATAATCTTTCTTAGCAAGTTTTCCTAACAAGCTCATTCATAATGCTCATACATAATACCTGATTCCGCACAAAAATTCCTTATATCAAGCCTATACTAGCAATTATAAAACAATGTGTCAACAGAGAGGATCTGGCAGGGGAACTTGGCAATTCTATAAAACCCACACCATGTCCAGATATTTCTTTATGCAGAGCACTTTCGTTCTATTTTCACGTCGGCCCTTAATGAACCGCCCTGCGGTGAATTTAGTACCGCTACGTGAGACACAGAACGCAAGTGTTCTGCATAAAGAAATGATCTGATCACGGTGCGGGCATTTTACAGTACTGCTCAGCAAAATAAAATTACACAATATAACAAAAGAGGATAGTCAATATCCGTTTTACAGACCTTGTCTCACGTCGGTCCTTAATGAACCGCCCCTGCGGTGAATTTAGTACCGTTACGTGAGACACGAACGCAAGTGTGCTGTAAAATGGATATTGACTATCCCCTTGTTACATTGTGTAATTTACGCATTCTCTTCAGCCTGCTGCTTCATGAGTTCCTTGAAGAACGCATCCTTCTCCGGATAACGTTTCCGCATGAACACCGGCTTGTTCTTCTCATCCAACAAACAATGGCAGGATGTGCCGACGCACCGAAGCTCTCCGGTCTTCTTGTCATGTACTTCATAGGAAAATCCAATACGGACGCCTGTGTACTCTGCAAGCTTTACATAGATCACAACGTTATCTCCATATCTGGACATAGTCTTATATTCCGCTGATACTGACAATACCGGAATAATAATATTGTCGTCCTCGATGGTCTTGTAATCCCATCCAACTTGCTTCATCCAGTCCAGTCTCGCTTCCTCAAACCATCTGATATAGTTGGAATGATGAACGATTCCCATTCTGTCAGTTTCATAGTAATAAACCATACGCTCATATGGCTTAATTTCCATATCTATCATTTTATGAACATCTCCATTTCCTGCCTGCTTCTCACAGGCTGTGTCATTTCATCTGCCTGTCAACTGTCCCGGCAGATAATCGTCCGGACTTATTTCCAGTCTTTCTCTTTGATCTCTACACGTCTTACCTTACCACTGATCGTCTTTGGCATCTCATCGACAAATTCGATCACACGAGGACGTTTGTAGCTCGCCATATTCTCCTTGAAATAACGCTTCAGCTCTTTCTTCAGATTATCATCGCCAACCGTTCCTTCTGTCAGAACGATCGTTGCCTTGATCGCCTGTCCTCTGGTTCCATCCGGTATAGCTGTAACTGCACATTCCAGAACATATGGGATCTTCATAATCTCATTTTCAATCTCAAAAGGTCCAACACGGTATCCGGCAACCTTGATGATATCATCCACACGGCCTACGAACCAGAAATATCCATCCTTGTCCATATATGCGGTATCACCCATGTGGTAATAACCATCGTGCTTAACTTCTTTTGTCATTTCCTCATTATTATTATAAGTAGAGAACAGACCATATGGCTCGCCATCTGCAATCTTAATAACGATCTCTCCGGTCTCATCTACATCAGCAAGTGTTCCGTCCGGTCTCATAATGTGAACATCATAGAGTGGGCTTGCCTTACCCATGGAACCCGGTCTCGGTGTTGTATTTTTCAGATTTCCGATCGCAAGTGTAGTCTCTGTCTGACCAAAGCCTTCAAAGATCGTAAATCCTGTCATCTCTTTGAATTTATAGAATACTTCCGGATTCAGGGCTTCTCCTGCGGTTGTGCAGTAAGTCAGTGCGGAAAGGTCGTATTTGCTTAGATCCATCTTAACAAGGATTCTGTAAAGGGTTGGTGGCGCACAGAAGGTTGTGATCTTGTACTGTTCTACAAGCTTCATGATATTGTCTGCACTGAATACATCAAAATCATAAACAAAGATACAGGTCTCACATAACCACTGACCATAGAGCTTGCCCCAGAGAGCCTTACCCCAGCCGGTATCGGATACTGTAAAATGAATACCATCCGTCTTTACGTTATGCCAATATCTTGCTGTAATATAATGTCCAAGTGCATACAGATGATTATGTGCTACCATCTTTGGATGCTTGGTTGTTCCTGATGTGAACATGATGATCATGGTATCATGTGCATAGACTGTATCTTCACCTGTCGGACGTGCAAATTCTTTGCTGAATGAAAGGATATCTTTATCAAATGGATGGAAATGCTCTCTCTCACCATTTACGATAACCTTGATCACCTTATCATCCGGATCGATGGCTGCCATTGCATCCGGAATCTTGTCATCAGCTGTACATACAACAGCCTTTACATTTGCAGCTTCAATTCTGTATCTGTAATCTTCTACCTTTAAGATATTGGTTGCAGGAATTGCTACTGCTCCAATCTTGTGAAGTGCAAGGATCGTAAACCAGAACTGATAATGGCGCTTTAATACAAGCAGCACTCTGTCGCCCTTCTTGATGCCAAGGCTCTTATAATAATTTGCTGCCATATTGGAATACTCTTTGATCTCTTTAAATGTAAACTTCTTTTCTTCCTTATCTCTGGACACATAGATCAATGCTGTCTTATCTGGTGTCTTTTCTGCTAATGCATCCACTACATCAAATGCAAAATTAAAGGTCTCATCATTTGTAAATTCAATCTTGCTTAATACACCATTCTCATCAAATGCTGTCTTGACAAACTTTCCGGCAATTCCTTCTTCCGGTTTTAACTCTGTTATCATACTGTCTGTTCCTCCGTAAAATAATGATCTGATCTATATAATGAAAATGTGTTTCCTTTTTTCACGTTTTTGCAACTTCGTTCTCGGTTTTTCCAGACTTTATTCCAAGTTTTTCGTTAACTTCAAACGTAGTTTTAAAAACCACTTTACCTATAGTACCATATTTCACTTATCTGTCAACAGTTTTTTGCATTTCATTTTTACAAAAAACGGGGGAATTATAACTACAACCAGCTAATTATATATTGACTTACGTCGATTTCTATTCGCTGCATATGCCTGATTCGTAAATACTCCTGTGCCAACTCGTCCTTCGGACTCAAACAGGCACTCGTATTTACTGGCACTATGCATCTCATTACGAAATCTTTGGTAATGTCAATATATAATTAGCTGGTTGCAGTTATATTCCACCTTTATTATAATTTAGAAATATCGCAGATAGATGCAGACCATCGAGATCAGAATAACGATAACGGATGCCGGAGCCGATACCTTACAATATTTGCCCCAAGAGATCGGATGACCTTCTTTTGCCGCGATCGACATTCCGACAACATTTGCCGATGCCCCGATTGGAGTCGCACTTCCACCGATATCTGTACCCATTGCCAGTGTCCATGCAAGAACCGAGAGATTCACACCTGTCGATGCTGCCAGAGTCTTGATAACCGGGATCATGGTTGCGGCAAATGGAATATTATCTACAAATGCACTTGCGATCGCGGATACCCAGATAATAATGGCTATCATTACCTTGGCATTTCCATGGCTTACCTTCCCGATAAATCCGGCTGCCAGTTCCAGAATACCGGTCTGCTCCAGACCGCCGACTACAACAAACAGACCAATAAAGAAAAGGATCGTCTTATAATCTACATTTTTTAAAATATGTCCGATATTCTTTCCTGATGTCAGAAGAACCAGTATTGCTATAAACAGACCGATAAATGCAACTGTCAGTCCGGTCTGTGCATGTGTGATAAGTAAGGTAACCGCACATAAAAAGATCACACAGCTAATGGCAAATGCCCGTTTATCCGTGATCGCAGATACCGGTGATGGATGATCTTTCTCCGAAGTCTGTGACGCCGAAGATGCAGTGAGTTCTTTCCTGAAACAAAAATAAAAGTAAAAAATAATAACCACCAGTGAAAGTACCGCCATCAGGCCGGTATTTGTAATAAAATCGAAGAACGAATACCGAAGGGATGTTCCGACAATGATATTTGGAGGATCACCACACATTGTTGCCGATCCACCCAGATTTGCGCAGAAGATCTCAGACAGGATCAGCGGAATCGGATTAAAGTCCAGAAGCTGCGCCAGTTCCACCGTAACTGCTGCTAAGAACAGGATAACCGTGATACTGTCAATGAACATAGCAAGGACAAATGACATGATCATGAATGTAATAAATATCGGAATGACCCTATACCGAACGGCTTTCGCGATCGTCATACATAGCCAGCGAAAGAAACCCGCCTTTGCCATACCTTCTACCATAACCATCATTCCCGCAAGAAAGATAATCGTGGCCCAGTTGATACCACCCGTACTCTCGGATGAGGCTCCTGCCTCATACCAGAACGAAAGTGTAAAAATGTTTCTGATATTTAATGTTTCAAGTATCGCATCCATGCTGTGCATTGCTACACCAAATACCAGAACAAGTGTTGCCAGTCCACATACCAATGTGATAACATGGCGCTCAAATTTTTCGGATATGATCAATCCAAACATAACTACAAAAATGGCAAGTGCCAAAATCTGTGCTACCATGAGTGTAACCTCCATCGAAAAAAATGCCGCCGGGCTTATTTTATGTTTCGTCTGGCGACATTTAATTTTCTTACTTTCTTCTTTATTTTCTTTTGTTGTTAATAGTTTCTGCTTTTCCCTGTAATATCGAAAGACCCCTCATCCGATATTACGATCACCTTCTTATAACTAACGGATCATGTCAACCGACTCTGCATTCTGTTTGTCCAGATTGTCCTTGATCAATATATCCGACGATTTCGCAAGTGCTGCGTTCCTGTCCCGCATTGCAAGATTCGGATCACGATGTCTTGATGGTCCACCGACACAGCCCCCTTCACATACCATACCTTCGATGAAGTCTTCCGGAAGTCTTCCGACCTTCATCAGCGTCAATGCTTTCTTGCATTCGGTTATGCCACTGCATTTGCATACGGATACATCGCCGGTACAGCCAAGTTCTTTCATACTTTCAAGAACTGCTGCGGTTACACCACCTGCATTTGCAAATTTCTTACCATAGATACTGCCCTGATCATCCGTATCTTCTTCCGGCTCCAGCTTTACCCCTTTTGCACGGAGCATCGCACGAATCTCACCATAAGTCAGTGCATAATCCGCAGTATCCTTTTCTCCTGACATGGATTCGGCTTTCTTCGCAATACATGGTCCGATAAATACAGTAACTGCCCCCGGGAATTTCTCCTTTATATAACGGGATACAGCACACATCGGTGATACTGTCTCTGAGATCGCATCCTTTAATGTCGGAAAATGCTTCTCTATATAGTTCTTAAATGCCGGACAACAGGAGGTTGTCTTCTTCTCACCCTTCTCCTTGGCTTCGATCCATTCCTTTGCCTCACTCATGGCAGTCATATCTGCTCCAAGTGATACATCCACAACATCATAAAAACCAATCTTCTTCAAAGCGGTTCTCCAGCTTGCCATCGTAATATCTGCACCAAACTGACCGATCGTTGCAGGTGCAAGCATGGCAAATACCTTAATATCCGAACGCATCTTCTTAATGATATCCACGATAAATGTCTTAGAACCGATCGCGCCAAACGGGCATTTGTGGACGCAAGATCCACACTGGATGCATTTGTCTTGATTGATCACAGCAATACCGGTACCATTATCGGCCACCGAGATCGCATCCACAGGGCAGCTCTTCATGCAAGGTCGTACCAGATCTGCGATCGCATTATAAGGACAGGCTTTTGCACACTGTCCACACTCTTTACATTTAGATGGATCAATATAGGACTTATCTCGTCCCATGCTGATCGCTCCAAACCGACAAGCCGCCTGACAGGCTTTGCCCATACACTTCTGACAGTTATCTGTTACTACATATCTGGAAATCGGACATCCTTCACAGGCAGAATTAATGACCTGTACGATATTTCCGTCATCTTCAGCACCCGGTGCTTTACCTTCCGCAAGCCGGATTCTCTGTCTGATAACCTCACGTTCCCTGTAGATACAACATCTAAACGCCGGCTGCGGTCCCGGAACCATCTTATAAGGAAGACTGTCTCTTTCTTCCTCCAATCGTCCGGCATACGCAAGCTTGGCAACTTCATACAATACTTCATGTTTTACTTTTAAAAGCGTCGCATCGTTTGTTATCATTTTTTCTCATTCTCCGTATTCTATCTTCCGTATACACAGTTCTTTCTGCGCATATTTTCTTTTATTATGACTTTTTTCTCAACTAATTCTTCCTATTAATGTATACCACATTTTTACCACAAAAGGAAGCGATTTTGTCCAGTATTCCATATATAACCAAAATACAAAGAATGACTGTAACGGCATATATGATCAAATATGGAACATAGCCATGCTGCAGATAGACAGACAGAAACGGAGAACCATTGGATGGGTAACAAAGGAACATAAAATTACAGCCCCAGATCCTGTTTATAACATAGACAGAAGGAACAACCGTAAACAAAAACAAAAAGATCTGCCAGATTCTTTTTATAGAAGGTCTGTATCTGCCGGATGTCAGAACAAGAACCGGAACAAGAACCAACAACCCATGTATCAGAAAAGTGTTAATGTGCATATAATTAAATAACGGATATCTGGTCCAGTCTGGAAATAACAGTGCTGCCATTGCACCGGGCATACTGATCACGCACATAATTTCTCCCAGAAATTCCCGGTGGAAAAATGCAAATCCCAGTTCCACAAAAATCGCCAGTCCGCACATCTCAAACGGAAGATATGATATCCCCATCTCCCCGATCAGTATAAGATAAAGATCCTTACCTAATTCCAGACACAGACATATCCCCGTCAGTATTTTCAGGATTCTGTCCTGAACAGCAGCATCTGCCTTTCTATAATAATAACCGGTCACTATACATACAAATATAATTCCAACCAGCCAGCCTATATGAATCCATCCAAATAATTGAAAACCACCATCTTGCGGCAGTTCATCCCAATATCGAAAAAAATCTCCAAACATACCATTATCATCTCCATAAATAATGCTTTTCATCCGATAATAAAAAGAAAAGAGCCACCAAAATGGTGGCTCCAAATGAGGGGGGAAAGGATTCAAATATATGAAAAGCTTTCATGATGTATGTTACAGTATATATGTGAACATTTCATGAACGATTTGTGAACTATTTATGTTTTTCATGTCAAAAAAAGCGACAAATTTCTGTTAATAATCACGGAAATCTGCCTATATTTGACATGATACCGTATAATTTTCTATTTTTCGTTTTCATTTTGTCCGCATCGCACACTAAATTCTGAACTTTTCAATTTTTATGAAAAAATAATCCACTCCTTTTTTATCTATGCTATAATACTCACAAATATTCTTTTCAGGAAGGCGAAACATCATGTATAAAATTGATTTTAATCATCCAATAAATGTACATTTTATGGGAATCGGCGGTATCAGCATGAGCGGTCTTGCAGAGATCCTTATAAAAGAGGGGTTCAAAGTTACCGGTTCTGATATGAAAGCATCCAATATGACAGATAAACTTTCGGACATGGGCGCTCTGATCAACATCGGACAGACCGCAAGCAACATTACAGATCAGATCGACCTTGTCGTCTATACAGCAGCTATCCATCCGGACAATGAAGAATTTCAGGCTGCAAAAGCTAAAAATATCCCAATGCTGACAAGAGCACAGCTTCTGGGTCAGATTATGACCAATTACAAATACTCTGTCGCCGTCAGCGGAACACACGGCAAAACAACCACAACCGCCATGCTTTCTTATATTATGTTAGAAGCTGATGTTGATCCGACAATCTCTGTCGGTGGAATCATTGATGATATCGGCGGAAATATCCGTGTAGGTTCTTCTGATTACTTTGTAACAGAAGCCTGCGAGTATACAAACAGTTTTCATGCATTTTCACCATATATCAGTATTATCTTAAATGTCGATGCGGATCATTTGGATTTCTTCAGTGGTATTGAAGAGATTGCTGAATCATTCCATACGTTTGCAACAAAGACACCTGAAAACGGAAAGGTAATTGTAAATGGTGATATGAAATATTTTGATACGGTAACAAGAGATCTGAAATGTCAGGTTATCACCTTCGGTGAAGACCCAAAGAATCATTACAGCGCCGCAAATATCCGTTTTGATGAATTCGGTCGTCCTACCTATACCCTCGTGATCGACGGGGAAAATATTACAGACATCACACTTCATGTATTCGGAAAGCATAATGTATACAATTCCTTGTCTGCTATTGCTGCTGCAACAGAACTCGGCATCGACATCGATGCGATCAAAGCCGGTCTGCTTCATTGCAAAGGTGCAGAGCGAAGATTCGAATACAAGGGAACGATCCTTGACAATGTAAAGGTCATGGATGACTATGCACATCATCCGACGGAAATCGCTGCAACCCTTGCTGCTGCAAAGAATACCGATTACCATGAATTATGGTGTGTATTCCAACCACATACCTACAGCAGAACTTACGCACTTTTCGATGACTTTGCAAAAGTCTTAAGTGTCTGTGACCATGTCATCGTTGCTGACATCTATGCAGCCAGAGAGAAAGACACAGGTCTTGTATCCTCGAAGCAGCTTGCAGAAAAGATCGCTTCCTATGGTACAGATGCGTTCTATCTGCCATCCTTTACAGACATTGAAAATTATTTATTAAAAAATTGCAAAAAAAATGATTTGTTGATAACTATGGGAGCCGGAAATGTCGATTCTATCGGCAATGAGCTTATTAAAAAATAATTATCCACATTATCCACAGAGCCAAATGAGCGACTTTTCCTCATTTGGCTCTATTTGTTTGTTTACATAAATTTTACCTGATATATACCGGAAAGTACCGAAGTTACCCACTTTTTCAAAAATATGGTATTAAATAATATTCGATCGATCATCTTTTCCACATTATCCACAAAATCAACATCTTTGTTCATTTTTCTAACCGACTATTTGTTCTATTTGCTTTTTAAAAAACTCATGCTATAATGTGAACGCTTCTTAAGTAATAGAAGTTTTTTTCAATGAAAGGCGGGAAAAGTTACCATGGACTACATTACAATTTCAACAGAATCAAAGGAAACATTTTCCCTGATATCAAATCATTTTATCGATTATTACATGACCGACGCAAATGGCGAATTTGTCAAAGTCTATCTATATCTTGTCAGACTGATGTCTTCCAAATCTCCGGTCTCGGTTGCCGGTATTGCAGATCATTTTAACCTTACGGAAAAAGATATCTGCCGTGCGATCCGGTACTGGATCAGCGAAGATGTACTGCGGCTGGAATATGATGCTTCCGGTCATCTGACAGGAATAACGCTGCTTCCTCTACATGAAAAGGACAAGAAAACGGATGATGCCTCTCTGTCTCTTGACAGCATTTCATTATTAAAGTTCCCTGAAAAGAAAGCAGTCACTCCTACTGCTCCTCCATTCAGTGAACCGGTACATACAGCAGTAACAGTACCAAATGCGAATGTAATTCAGAAGCCGACCTCTGAATTTCCTGAAAAGCAGCCATATTCTGCCGCTCTGGTAGCAAAGGCAAAGGCAGACGATGCATTTGCCGATGTTATCTTTGAGGCAGAGACTTATTTCCGAAAAGAATTATCAGTAAATGACATAGAAATTCTGATCTATATACATGACCAGCTTGGATTTTCCACAGAAGTAATGGAATACCTGATCGAATACTGTGTCAGCATCGATAAATTAGATCTGCGGTACGCGGAGGGCATCGCAAAGAACTGGTATAAGGCAGGCATTCATACTCTGGATGAAGCAAAAGAAGCCGCCGAAAACGGGACTCCCCTTTACCGTGCGGTATTCAAGGCTCTTGGAATCAACCGTAAAGCCCCTACCACAGGCGAGATCGCGTGGATGGACTCCTGGAATAAAGAAATGGGCTTTGATCTTCCTATTATTATAGAAGCCTGCAACAGGGGAATCGCACAGCATCCAAACGATGTTACATTTGCATATGTAAACGGAATCTTAAAGCGTTGGAAAAAGCAGGGCGTTAAGTCCATTGATGATATCGAAAAAGCAAGTAACCAGTTCCATGAGGATAAGAAAAAATCATCACAGAAAGCAAACCAATATACTGTCAAGCCAAATGCATTTAATTCTTTCCAGCAGAAGGATATGTCATCAGCCCTTGATGAAATGGAGCAATTGTTTCTTGATGAAATAAATTCTCGATAACGAAGGTAAATATACACATTATGAAGAATATAGATTATGATAGTATACTGTCGGGTCTGCAGCGAAAGCGACTGGAAAATGCGAATCTGACAGATACCCGAAGAAATGAAGTATATAACAGAATTCCGGAAATCAAAGAGATCGATCAGAAGATTGCAAGCTCTTCTATCCAGGCAGCAAGGAACCGAATCCGCAAAATAACTGTCGATACGGGCGACATCTCCCGCCGGAATAAAGCTCTGGCTGATAAAAAGAGATTACTTCTGAAGCAGCACGGATACCCTGAGAATTATCTGGAACCCATCTATGACTGTCCTCTCTGTAAGGATACGGGCTATCTGGATGGAAAGCCATGCAAATGCATGACGCAGCAGATCATTGATGAATTATACAATCAGTCCACGATCCGCAAGATTCTCGAACAAGAGAATTTCTCCACATTTTCACTTACCTACTACTCGAAAGAACCGGATGGCATTCACAAACATACGCCATACGAGAATGCATCGAATACACTGGCAGCTTGTAAAGACTATGTGGAACATTTTGAAAAATCCCATCCTGGCGTTCTGATCTATGGTGAAACAGGACTTGGAAAAACTTTTCTTTCCAACTGCATTGCAAAAGCATTACTGGACAAAGGACATACAGTTCTTTATCTGACTTCAATAAATTTATTTGAAAATATTTTATCAGGCATTATAATGGGTAATGTGCGTGAAAAAGAAAACATGGCACTTTACGATTATATATATAATTGTGAACTTCTGATCATTGATGACCTCGGTACGGAAGTGCCAAATACATTTGTCAATTCTCAGTTATTTGAGATCATTAATATGCGGAATAATCGTTCTCTTGCTACTCTTATCTCTACGAACCTGAGTATGCGGGAGCTTTCCGACCGGTATACCGAAAGAATCATGTCGAGGATTATTGGCGACTTCAAAGTGTTGCAGCTCTACGGAACCAATATCCGTTATACGAAACGAAAAGATATGATTCAGAATAAATCTTCTAATTGATGCCATTGCAGTCTTCTGCATTTGCATATATACTATCAATGATACTTACACTATAAAGTATCGGATCATTACACTATAAGATTATGGAGGATATTTATCATGCCAGACGATAGCAAATTAGAAACCATACCCGTGGGCAGTCTCGGAATCGTTGCTCACAAAAGTTGTACAGGCCTTGGTGAAAAGGTTGATCATTATCTCGTAAAATGGAGAGCTAACAGAGACAATGTACACAAAGACAACATTGTCTTCCACGGTTATGAAGCTGATACTTACCTGATCAGTGCCGATTGTCCACGTTTCGGTTCCGGTGAGGCAAAGGGTGTTCTAAATGAATCCGTTCGTGGTAAAGATATCTACATTATGGTTGATGTCGGCAACTACAGCTGTACTTATATGATGGCCGGCCAGCCACAGCGTATGTCTCCGGATGACCATTATGCAGATTTAAAACGACTGATCGCCGCTATGACTGATAAACCAAAAAAGATCACAGTAATTATGCCATTCCTTTATGAGAGCCGCCAGCACAAGCGTTCTTCCAGAGAATCTCTTGACTGTGCCGTTATGCTTCAGGAATTAAAGTCTTATGGTGTTGACAATATTGTGACATTTGATGCACACGATCCTCGTGTCGTAAATGCCATCCCTAAGAGTGGATTTGAAAATGTACGTCCAACCTACCAGTTCATCAAGACTTTGCTTCGTACTACACCGGATCTTGAGATCGACAACAACCACATGATGGTCATCTCCCCAGATGAAGGTGCTATGCACAGAGCAATCTACTTCGCAAACCTGTTAGGTGTAGATGTCGGAATGTTCTACAAACGCCGTGACTACTCACGCGTTGTTGATGGAAGAAATCCGATCGTTGCTCATGAATTTCTCGGTGATTCTGTTGAGGGCAAGGATGTTATCATCATTGATGATATGATTGCCTCCGGCGAAAGCATGATTGATGTTGCAAGACAGTTAAAGCAGAGAAAAGCAAAACGTGTTTACTGTATCGCTACTTTTGGTCTCTTTACAAAGGGTCTTGACGTATTCGACAAGTGTCATGAAGAAGGTCTGATCGAGAAGGTCATCACAACTAACCTGACCTACCAGATGCCTGACCTGTTCAAGAAAGACTGGTACGAGTCAGCCGATATGAGCAAATACATCGCTCTGATCATTGATCACTTGAATCATGATGCTTCTATCAGCGAGTTGTTAGATCCTGCTGAGCGAATCAACGCGCGTATCGCTGAGTATAAAGAAAAACATACCATCTCAGATAATTATGAGATGTAATTAATAAAAGCCCAAACCCCGCTTACTTCCAGCTCTATCGTAGGTAGGATTTGAAACGCGTTGCACTTTCTATTCGATTTGCACGCCTATTTGTCAGCAGTCGCCCAAACTCGCCTTATCAGGCTCAAACATGGGCTTAGTGCTGACAGCTAGTGCAAATCTCATAACGAAAGTTCCACTGATGTTTCAATTCCTACCTACGATAGAGATGAAAGCAAGCGGGGGTTTTGTGTTATGAGCATGGTTTTTGTCAATAATTCCAGTTGGAATTATTTGTAAAAAGTGCAAATTGTTACATCCAGACATACCATTTATTACATTTATGAACTTTTTCTTTTTATTTCTGGTAAGCTGACCTTGTCGACAAAAAAGGCGCCGGAAATTAAGAGGAAATAAATTTATGTACAATGAAAATAAAAACAATAATATCGTAAACACATCAGAATGTAACAGGTCAAAGTCTTCTATTACAAATATTAAACAGCTTTTCCCATCCCGAACCAACGATGAATGTCTATTAGAATTAAAGAAGAATCCATCGTTTACCGGACATATCTGAACTGGCCTGACAAATGGAAATCGCGCTTTCTCGAATTCATGGAAGGAAAGAAAAGTCTGCCATTAACCTATGATCCATTTTTTAAGAAGCTATTTAACCCGGATGTATACCCGGAACGATTATCACGACTGATCAGCAGTATTATCGGTACAAATGTAACCGTGAAGTGTATCCTGTCAAATGAAGACAGTATGCTGCCATCAACCTCTCTCCTACTTCTGGATATCATTGTTCAATTAGAAGATGGTTCAATCGCAAATGTCGAAATTCAAAAAATCCCATATACATTCCCCGGTGAGCGGATGTCCTGCTACTCTGCTGATCTTCTGCTCCGCCAGTACACCAGAGTAAAAGGGGAAAAGGGAAGTACATTCACCTATCAGGATCTGAAAACCGTTTATACGATCGTAATGTTTGAAAACAGCCCGAAAGAATGTAAAACTGCCGACCTGGCTGACATTTATCTGCATCACGGAAAAGCAGCATTTGATACCGGGATCGACCTTCGTCTTCTACAGGAATACTATGTCGTTGCCCTTGACGTCTTCCGAAAAAGTAAGTATTCTAAAGATATCAACGAACTTAACGCATGGTTATCCCTGTTAACGGCAACTACCATGGATGACCTTGCAGCACTGATATCCGACTATCCATGGATGGAGACTATCTGCATGGATATGTCAGAATATCTGTATCACCCGGAGGAGGTTGTTACCATGTTTTCTGAAGCATTACGAAAATTGGATGAAAATACAGTCAATTACATGATCGATGAATTGAAAAAAGAACGTGATGAAGCAGTCACCGCTTTATCTGAAAAAGATGCAGTAGTATCTAAAATGAGCGCTACTCTAGCCGAAAAGGATGCTACAGTCTCTGAAATGAGTGCAGAGATTGCCTCACTAAAGGCTCAGCTTGCAGCGTTAAAGAAATAGCAGTTCTTACTCCCATAGAATATAACAAAACCCCTGCCGGTTTCCAAGTCTATGATGGCGGGGATTGAAACACGTTGCACTTTCTATTCGGTTCGCACGCACATTTGTCAGCAGTCGCCCAAACTCGCCTTATCAGGCTCAAACATGGGCTTGGTGCTGACAGCTAGTGCAAACCTCATAACGAAAGTTCCACTGATGTTTCAATCCCCACCATCATAGACTCAGAAACCGGCAGGGGTTTTTTACATTTATTCTGTTATTCATTTACAACTCCACATAATTATATTCCATAGAAAGATCATCCAACATATCCCCAATGGCATTATTTGATGTGAATATAATGATCTGGTCAGTATCAATACGGCTCATGCAATAGAGCGCATTTTTCAGGCGATGTTCATCATAAGTTGTAAAGATATCGTCTACAATGATCGGCATACGGTCTTTGCAGAGAAGCCCTGCAATGCACAGCCGGACAGCCAGATAGATCTGCTCGATCGTTCCGCTGCTTAAGAATTCGATCGGCATATAATGATCGTCGTCAAATACTGAAATGTGCATGTTCTCATCCAGCTTCACGTCATTATATTTGCCATCTGTAATGATACTGACGATCTCCGAGATATTCTCGTTTAACTGTCCGCCAAAATCATTGTAAATATCAACCGATATATCATTGATGGTCTGGATCGCCAGATCGATCGCTTTCTGTTCCTTCTCCAAGACCTCGAATCGTTTCTGAAGCTCGTCACGTTTTCCTTTTAATTCATAATAGGAATCACGTTTTGCCATGGCATCATGCTCTTTGAACTTCAATAACTCAAGTTTTGCGTCATGCGCCTCCTGAAAATTCCGGTCAATCTCGATTCTTACCGTTCTCGATTCTGTTGCACGTCCAAGCTCATAAATCATCTGGTCAAATTCCTTTTCATCCGGTACGACATCCGGTCCATCGAAGAATCCTTTTCGGAATAAACCATCAATGATCGTAACTGCGACAAATGCAATCGTGCAGATTGTAAATAACTGCTGAATCGCTTTCTGGAAATTCAAAAGATGAACAGCAAGTACAACAGCTGCAACAACCAATACACCGGTCAACATAATGATCAAAATATTATCTGTTAACTTCTTCTTTTCCTTTGGCCGATTCTTTTTCTCGTCTTCCTCATCGTCAAGAGCTTCTACATCAAGGAAGATATGGCTTCTGGTTCGATCCTCGTCCTCATCCGGAATAGCGGCATCCTTTTCATTTACAAGCTGTCTTGCTTCTCGTTTCAGGCGGGCAATCTCCATATTATATGCATCCAGCTCTTCACGACGTTCTTCCCGAATCGCTTCCAGATCACCGTCTACATCACCCAATGCATCCATTTGTTCCCCTAACTGATCGATCTCCGCCGCCAGTTTTTTATTTTCAAATTTCCGTCTCTCGTTTTTCAGATAACGGATCGCTTCTGTCTTATCAATATCGGCATTTCGGGTCGTTGTCAGATTCACCACATAATTCCCGAGATCCTCTGCCAGTTCTTTGCCGGGTGCTGCACCATGCTCTCCGATACAGAGAGTATTTGTATAGGTGCTCTTATCCACATCAAACAAGATGCCCTTATAAGAATTCTGATTCTTAAGCTGGACTTCCTTTCCGGTATCAATCTCCGTCAGCGTCGCATTCTTACTGGTGCGAAGAAAGTTCCGCTCCAGAAGATAGCTTTTTTCATCTGTTACCGCATATGCTTTTCCGGAATACCCACCGCCATTTACCGGCTTGCGAAGTTCATAATTATCAAGTCGCGCACCGATACCTCTGGTCTTATCAATTCCATACAACATACCAACGATAAATTCTTTTACAGTCGTCTTTCCGGATTCATTTGCACCATAGATCAGATTCAAACCTTTTTTAAGCCGAATTTCTTTATTATTAAATTTTCCAAATTCCTTTAATAACAGCTTATTTATATACATGTTTACTTATCTCCAGTTGCAAGTATTGCTTCTACTCCGTATTTCAGGGCACGTTTGCTGATCTCGTCATCTGCTTCCGCAAATCGATCAATAAACTGTCCGAGAAGGTTATCTTCATTATCCAGATACAATTTATCCAGATCATACTCGCACAACGTATTGTCTACAATCTCATAGATCCTGTAATTCCGCATCAGACCGGAAAAATCCAGCTTCAATCCATTTGCCATGTGACCCGACAGGATGATTCGATAAATGTTCTGAGTACCCATACTCTCCATCTGCTTTGCAAGAACATCCAGAATCTTTGCTCCGCTGTATTCCGGTTTCACGGCAAATCCAAGATTAATATAACTCCGACAGTTAAATGGCTCCCAGCGGATCTTCGTCTCGCCATCCTTGATCTGTCCGTAAATGAAACCATGTCGACCGGTTTCCGTCCGATCAAGAGGCTCCAGCGAACCAGGATATGCCATTTTGTTCTTCACGATATGCTTCGGCTTGTGGATATGTCCGAGTGCACAGTAGTCAAATCCTGCTTCTGCCATCCGTCTGAAATTGATCGGTATGTGCTTCTCGTCTCCGCCATGCGCCAGCAGAATATTAATCGCATCCTTCATCTGCGGCATGATATCTGCATAGACATCCTCTGTGTATTCTACCTGTCCAAAACTGAATCCGGTCACACAGACATTGATATCATCCAGATATGCATTACTAAAAGTATCTGCCGGCATCAACACTGTATTTGATGTAAATTCATAACTCTCCGCCGGTGAACCTTTTCCGATATAATCATGATTTCCTGCAATCATAACGGTTCTTGTATTTGTAAGCTTTGACAGCTTGTAGTCCAGACTTTTCAACTCCTGCAGAGATGGCGGTGCATGGAACAGATCACCGGCGATCAGCAGCAATTCTACTTTTCTTTCTTCTGCCACAGTCAAAAGGCGGTCAAATGTTGATTCGATCTCGTCTGCCCGCTCTTTGCTCCAGCTTTTATCTTTGTCAGGAACGGCGCCCAGATGGACGTCCGCAATATGAATAAATCTCATAGGATGACCCCTTTTCTGTTTCTCAACCAGAAAAACCTCTGGCAACTTACCCTTGATTATACCCCACCTGCCCCCTGATTGGCAATGGAATTATGGATATTCCATTATCAAGCCTGTCCTATCTCCACTACTAACTTGGTTCGATTTCTATTCGATTCGCACGCCTATTTGCCAGCAGTCGCCCAAACTCGTCCTACGGACTCAGACAAGGGCTTGATGCTGGCGGCTAGTGCAAATCTCATTACGAAATCTACACCAACGTTTGTAATGGAGATAGGGCAGGCTTGACAATGAAATATTCCTCGCCTTCCAGCCTATACCCAATCCGTTCATGCTCCTGTGCTAACTCGTCCTCTAGGCTCAAACAAGCACCCACATTCACTGGCAGTATGTCCCTCTCTACGAAATGCTCGCTATGTTGTTACAGGACAGACTACGATACACGATGGACATTCAACTTTCCCATAATACAAAATTGCCTGATTGCCGGTTGACTATATGATATTCCATTAACTCGACTTGATTTTTATTCGGTTCGCACGCTGATTTGCCAGCAGCCGCCCTAACTCACCCTCACGGGTTCAAACAAGGGCTTAGTACTGGCAGCTAGTGCAAACCTCATTACAAAATCTCGCCGAATGTTAACGGAACACCATATACCCAACCGGCAATCAGGCACCTTTTATCAACTGTGTTTAGCGACTGCTGTATATCAATGGTCTATTCTGCAGCAACATAGCGAGCATTTCGTCAGGAGGTGTATATTGTCAGCGAATGCGGGTGCTGGTTTAGCAGACATTAAAAATTGGTCGAAAATATGCCCGGTAGTTGGTATTACAATAACATTGTGAGGATTTCGCAATGAGGTTCGCACTACCTGCCAGCACCAAGCCCTTGTCTGAGTCCGTAAAGACGAGTTAGGGCGACTGCTGGCAAATAAGTGTGCGAACCGAATAGAAACCGGAACACGTTAATGTAACACCAACTACCGGGCATTGATCGAGCAATTTTTAATTTTCAGAAAGTCAGTCGGTTGCACCGGAAATGCCACCAACTGCTTCGGCGAGCTTCATCAGGTCGATGGCAGAGCCATCTCTGGCATCCAGAATTACAACCTGCTCCGGAAGTTCGTGATCTGCAGGGTCTTCGTATTCCGCAAGAATCCAAGCCGGAACATATTCAAATCCGCTTCCATCTTCCTTCTGTTTCAGATAGTAAGACAACGTAATATCGTTAAATGCAATCTGCTTATATGCTGTCGGATATTTGGTATAATACGCTGCTATCGACTCATTTGCTTTCTTAAGCATCTCATCAAAGGATAACAACTCCACCACCTGCGCACTACCATCGGCTTCCAGATAACTGTTCCATAGAGCATCGAGCACACCATTTGCATCTACCTGAATCGTATATTTCTCGATCGGAACATTCACAAATCCATTTGCCTGACGAAGATTATCAGCAGTCCAGACTGCTACATCCGACACTGGCTGATCCATAACCGATCTTATGTATTCAAATGAATATCCATCTACAACCGTCGGCAGATTCTGGTCAGACGAACCATCGTTCCGATACAGCCAGCACAGATCCGATTCACTCTGTAAAATCACATCCGATCCGCCAATCTTTGACAGAAATTCTTCAGCAATCTGCCTTGCCTCATCTACCGACAGTGAACATTCATTAATATCCGATTCCAACTCTCCATATTCATCACCCAAGCCGGTATTGTATTCTTCCAGGCTGGATGTGAATACACCGGTCGCACCTTCCATCGGACGATACTGCAGAAGATCTTCCTTTATCCGAAAAAGAGTATCATTTTCCCCTTCCTGAGGAAAACTTATTCTGTATTCCAGATCACCAACTGTCCCCATATATTCATCTGCGGAATAATCTCCCGCATTTTCTCTCTGCTTTGATGTCGTTTGCAGCAAACGGTTCATACGGTCAATATCCGAATCATAATTCGCTGCATTTGACGGATCTGCCTTTTTCTGCTGCTCGTACAGATCGATATATTCCTGAATATCCTCCTTTGACAGCTTGTCCATATTCTCCATATCATAATAGACATAGACACCCTTATCTGTGTCAAATAACTTTTCTACCAGATTTTTTCGATATTCCGGATCGATCTCTTTCATCTTTACCGGAGCTACATACATTGCACCGGTATTCGGCACAGTAATATCCGAATCTGTCAACCGGATCTCTTTAAGCCCGGTCGATCCTGCGTCAAATGTGGTATCACACGATTCCGGAATACTATATTTACTCTGAACGCTTCCGCCATCTCCATTACCTACATCCACATTATAATCGGTATCCTTTTTTCCACACGCGGACAAGGCTGCAATACATGCAAATGCCGCTGCCATTACCACAAACTTTTTCTTTCTCCATAACTTCTGTCTCATTGTAATCGCCTCCGTTAACTATCTTTTACCCCTTATTCTCGTACATTCTCCTCGTTATATCTATTTTTCATTTTAACCAATCTCATCTGATAACACAAGTAAACTAAAAAAGAGAAGCAATCTTTTTCAAATTGCCTCTCTGCGTCATCATGTCATCTTCTGACTCCATATCTTTTCGCCTTATACCGATCTATGCAAATATTTTTATTCATTGCACCTCTTGTTCTTCCCGTTCATGCAGATATTTCTCTTTCGTTGCCATTCCTCCCCTGATGTGCCGCTCTGCTTTATTCACATCCAAAACGACCCGGATCCTTGCCGCCAGAAATGGATTGATCTTCACCAGCCGTTCCGTCACATCTTTATGTACCGTACTTTTACTTACTCCGAATTTCTTTGCCGTCTGCCGGACAGTCGCTCCGCTTTCCACGATATATTGTCCAATTTCTTCTGCTCTTTCTTCAATATAATCTCTCAAAAAAATTCCCCTGCAAATCTCATTTTTACAATGTATGCAGAGGAATTTTTGTGTATGTCTATCTGATGGAATGAACATAGAATTATTTTTATTCTATTAATGCGCTTAGATCAAGCTTATATAGCATATCTCCCAGTTTTTTTTCCTTATTCAAAAATGTTACCATATAAATAGGATAATATATAATATTGTCTTTTTTATTTACATTACCATTACAGAAAACAAACGCCTCATGAATATTATATCTAGGATTTTTCATGCAATTATTAAGAGCCACATGTCTTTCATAATCTTTTCCTGATTTTATCTCAATAGGCAATACGCAATCTTCATATTCGATAATAAAATCTAATTCTCCAGATCGATTATTGTTATAATAAAACAAATTAAATCCATGACATTTTAACTCCTGTGCAACAACATTTTCATATATTGCACCATAATTTATATTGAGCTCATTCATCAACATTTTCTTTTGAATTCCATTTGCATACATGGCTGTAAGAAGTCCTACATCTGCAAGAAACAACTTAAATAAATTAGTCGATTTGGATATAAGCAACGGTAACATGGGTTCCGATATACAAAATACCGGAAGCGCAACCCCTGCATCCTTCAGCCATATAAAACTATTCTCATATCTGGAAAGCTTAAAATTTTCATTAAGATTTTTCATAATAAATCGTTTATTCTTATTGTTCAATTCACTTGGAATCAGATCAAATATGTCTTCCAAATATAACTTGCTTTCCGGATCATACTTAGCAATATCTTTTTTATATTGCATTATAATCTGGCTTTGCAAATCAATAACATTCTGAAGATTATTTGTATCAATATATTGCTTAACCACCTCTGGCATTCCGCCAACGATCAAATATAAGCGAAATAATTCCAACATTTTTTCATGTACAACTTCATCTACGACTTTTTTGTTTATAAAGCAATCCTTTAATGAGTCCAATATCCGTTGGCTCACATTGTTTGCCATACAGAACTCTTCAAAATCCATAGGATACATTTCTATAACCTGCAAATATCCGACAGGAATTGATCGAATATCCTTTAATTCAACACCAAGAAGAGAACCACTTAATACATATTTATAATTTCCTTCTTCAACCAAAAATTTTATCGCCGTAACTATCTCCTTACACTCCTGTACCTCATCCAAAAAAATAATCGTTTCACCTTTTATTAATTCACCTTCTGTAAATGCCGATAATCTGAGCAAAAAATCGCGTGTATTTTTAAAATCCGAAAATAATTTTTTTGCCTCTTTATTCTCAATAAAATTGATTTCAACAAAAGAAGCTGTGGTTTCCTTTATACATTCTCTAATTATATATGTTTTACCGATCTGTCTGGCTCCAGTAACAAGCAAAGCCTTCTTTTTTGCATCCTGATTCAAAAAATTCAAAATATCATTTTTTATTTTTCTTCTCATTCTACACCTTCTTTCATATTTTCATATATATTATGCCATATCTTCGTCCGTTTATACAAGGTTATTTTTGCATTTTTGTCCGTTTATACAAGGTTATTTTTATATTTTTGTCCGTTTATACAAGGTTTGTACATTATTTATGAACCATGATATAATGAACGCAAAATTATTTGCTCGCAAGGATGCTGATTTTGCGGAATGCATAGAATGTGCGAAGCACATGATATAATGATGAAAAATCGCTTGCTTGCAAGGGCGATTTTTCGAATGCATTGAGCGAGCTATGCTCACGATATAATGAACGCAAAATCGCTTGCTTGCAAGGGTGCTGATTTTGCGGAATGCATTGAAGAAAGAAGTTTTGATAATGAACAACAAACCAAAAAACTACATTCTGGATTTTACACATGTATACTGTGATGAAAATATGAAGAACAACTCGCAGTTTCACTGGATCGACTGCTCTGACATCAATGGCTGTGATCTGTATTGTTCAGATGAAGCTGCTGCCGAGATTCAGAAACGAATCATGCCGTATGGCACTAAAGGTATTCATTTTATTGATTCCGGAAATTTTCATTATATAACAAAGATAACCACCGACCAGATCAAACAACCATTCTCGCTCGTAGTATTCGACCACCATACAGATATGCAGCAGCCACTCGTTAACGAAATGATGAGCTGTGGCGATTGGGCGGGTCTTGTTCTGGATCAGAATCCGAATCTGAAGCAGTTAATTCTGATCGGACCGGATGCAACCGATATTTCTCAGATTGATGCGATACGCAAAGATCGCCTTCTGACTTTTTCCGCTGAAGAATTAAAAAATGGAACTGCCCAAAGGAAATCAACTGACATCCTTTCAGGTGTTCCATTTTATATTTCTATTGATAAAGATGTTCTCTCCACTCGTTTCACGGAAACCAACTGGAATCAGGGTAACATGACGCTTGACATGTTGGAACATCTGCTTGGCATTATCTTAAGCCGTGAAACCATATGCGGCATCGACATCTGCGGTGAATGTCAGCCGGATCTGCCACTACCGGAATATATGGAAGCCGAAGAAAAGAACGAACGGATAAATCATGAATTGGCGGACTTCATCCGATCGCATATTTCTACTTATATCCCATCCGCTTCTCATAGTCGATGATATAGTCTCTATTTGCAATCTCATATTTATTAAATAAAGCGGTATCGTCAAAATCATCCGGATCGATTGTTCCATTGTACCAGCTCTTGGAATTGAAATATGCCCGGTAATCCGGATCATTAAACTTTCTTCCGTGACGAGCATATATTTCATTGAGCGCAAGACGACATTCATCTGCTGTCAGACCATCCAGATCACTGTCCGATATGTATTCCGAATCACTGTTTGGCAGAATATAGTCATCTGAAGTCTGAATTTCATTTGCACTGTAATCTACATTTGCATTTGAATCATACTCTGCACTTTCTCCGCTGAATGTACAGGAATCTTCAAGCTCCTGTACCTCTACCATATGATAATAGTAATTGGCACCTGCGATAGAATAAATCTTCGCTGAGACACATAATACGCCATCTTTATTGATATAAGGTACTGCATCCTTGATATTTGAATCTGCGATTGTCTGATTATAAGTCTCATTCAACGCCTCATCTGATTTATTATCTTCGCCATATAATGACCAGAAATACTGATCCAACGCATTTCTTACCGCGCTTTCATATGCCGAAATATCCAGATTTACTGCTCCAAGCAGATCGTCCTCTGATAACATGACATCCTTTTTCAGATTGATGTTGTAGATCGTGTATTCCGTCGCATCCCAGTCAAAATCAACCGATACCAGCAGAGATAATATGTCTCCATACACAGCCCATTTATAGCCGATTCCTATACAGACATTTCCATCCTCATTCATATAATTTTTTCCAAGCTTCTCGATCTGCTCATTCACATTGCCACACGCATCTCCCTCATAATTGATATGAGGTAAATGATATACTGCCGTATAGCCCTCACACTGAACCTGGGTAGAAATATTCGAATCTACAACCATATCTGCCGAATATGGCGCTTTCGTATCATCTGACTCCTCCGATACTACACTCTCTGTTGTCACTTCTGTATCCTGCCCGGTTGATACCTGCGTATCTTCCTGCTCCGTCGCTTCCGTGGTCTCTACAGTCTTATCTGCATCTCTTCTATTATCAGATAACTTGCTTTCGACTTTATAAACCACAAATCCTACAATCACTGTTAATACAGCAATCCCCACAACGATCAACAACCATTTCTTCCATCCCGATAAACCACCCGAAGATGGTTTCTGTGGCGGTTGCGATCGTAAAGGTTGCCCCTGCATCTGTACTGAATTCGGATCATATTGATTCGTTCCCACATTCATCTGTGAAGTCCGCCCCTCTTCTTCTATCCGCATACCACAATTCGGACACACCGACCAACCATCCTGTAATTCACATCCACAATTACTACAAAACATATTTTCACCTGTCCCTTCCATATATAGTCAACCATTCAAATTCCATTTGAATTCTCCAAGTTTATTTATAACAGAATCGGAACCGCGTGTAAAGATTATGCTGAATCAACTACAATACCAATACGAATCTAAAAAGCAACTGTCTAAAAGAATTCATCTATCCTCTCAAATAATTCTTCTCCCCCTTGCCAATAAAATACACCTTATGAAACGGCACAGTCACAAGAAGCGTCACCGCTTCCGCGATCGGTACAGCCAGCCACGCTCCATAGATCTTAAGGAAATGCGGCAGGATCAGAAGACTTAACACCGTAAAGATAAATGTCCGGCTGAATGAAATGATCGCCGACACCTTACCATTTGAAAGGGCAGTGAAGAAGCCGGAGGATGTAATATTCAACCCGCTGAACAGGAAATTGATCGCAAAAATCTTGAATCCGATCTCCGCCAGTTCAAATGTTGCCGGGTCATGTGTGAATACCGTAATGATCCAGGTCGCAAGCACCTCTGCAATAACCGTCAGAATAACCGCCGATACCGCCACAAAAAGGAACGCAATCTTATAAATACTCCGAAGTTTTTTCTTATCCTTTGCGCCATACTGGAACCCAACGATCGGACTGATCCCGATTGTAAATCCCAAATAGAATGCATTGAATAAAAATTGTCCATACAGCAGAATTGAGATAGCCGCAACTCCGGCTTCTCCTGCAAGCCGCATCAGAACAAGATTGAACAATACCGTTACAACAGAATTTGAAAGCTCTGATACCATCTCTGAAGAACCGTTATAGCAGGCATGTCCAAGCTCCCGCAAGGAAAGCTTGAATCCGGTAAACCGAAGCTCACCTTTGGAGAACATGAAAAATACAAGTCCGGCAATCGCGGGAATGCACTGACCGATTCCTGTTGCAAGTGCCGCACCTGCAACTCCCATATCACAGATCACGATCAATACGTAATCAAGAACAGCATTTACAATACCTGCACCGATCATAAGCAGCAAGCCCATCGTTGGCCGTCCCGCTGTGACCAGATACATCTGAAACAACGTTTGCAGCATACAGGCAGGAATGAATAAGCTCACCATTCCCAGATAACTTTTACAGTCTGCCAGAAGCACTTCATTGGAACCCAGCAGTCTGGATATCTCTGTCAGGAACACCTGACTGATCACCACGATCACAAGACTGACCAGAATACATACCGTGACAAACTGAGTCAGGCTCTCACATGCTCTCTTTTTATTTTCCTCTCCAAGATATTTGCTAATGATCGCATTTCCACCCGATGCCAGCATCATGGCAATGGCGATTGCCACATTTACTACGGGATATACGATATTTAACGATGATAATGCATTACTTCCGACAAATCGGGATACAAAGATACCATCCACGATTGTATACAACGACATAAATACCATCATGATGATTGACGGTGCCGCAAAACTCAGCAGCGACCATGGCGTAATGCGACGATTTAATGATTTACCCATTTTAACAAGTCCTCTCCGTTTTATAACACTTTTCTAATTGACAAAGCCAAGCATATACTATAGGGTAACCCTATAGTCAAGTGTAATTTTGAAAATGAAAGGAAATTCAAATGAATAAAAAGATATATATGACGACCGGCGAGTTCGCCAGGATCATGCGAATAACAAAAGAAACCCTGTTTCATTATGATGAGATCGGTTTATTTCAGCCGGAGCTCACCCAGCCAAATGGTTACCGCTATTATTCGATCTATCAGACTGAGATTCTTGACACCATCCTTCTATTAAAAGACCTAGGTATGCCGTTAAAAGAGATCAAACAGCAGCTTGCCAACCGTGATCCGGCAAAGATGCTCCATATATTAGAAGAACGTGAACATCAGATCAATACAGAGATTGCCAAATTACGCTCCATGGAAAAATGGATCTCGCAGCAAAAGAGCAAGATCCATTTCGCTATGCAGATCGATCCGACAGCCATCTTTATTGCTGACTTCCCGGAACGCTACTATCTCTATGCAGAAGCACCAACCGCTACAGATGCTGAACTGTATCGAAAAACCGATGACCTGATCAATCTTCTGCTAACGGTCGGTTCTACTTTTAAAAATGATTATGATATGGCATATTTCCAGCATGCTTCCCATATCGAATCAGATAAGTACGCTGTCTATGATAATGTCGCCCTGTTGTTAGATAACAAGCCTTACGGGCTTCCTGTCCATACCTTGCCTGCAGGAAAATATCTCACCGCCTACCACACCGGTCACTGGGATACGATCGGCGATACTTACGACCGCCTGATGACCTTTAAACATGAGCACAACATACATACTTCCTCTGAATATCTGGAGCACAATGTTATAGACAGCTTCACTGCCGAAGACCCGCAAGACTACATTACCGAGATCACTGTAGCCATAGAAGCATGATCTACATTTTTATATAAGGGTTCCGCTTAAAACTTCTCAAAGAAATGATATTCGTACAGGTTAGTCAGCTTCTTACCTGTCAGCGCCGCATAGGTACGGAGCAGCGAGGATGCACAGCCTGCCACACCGACATACAGTCCCGGATAACTGACAACTCTGGTCGGGATCGTTCTCCACCAACTGTCATACCAGGTACGGAGTCCCGGTGTCCGGTGATCTGAATCGGAAAGCATTACATCAGCAGTACGGATCATATAATCATAGAACTCTTTCTCCCCGGTATATTCATACATGGCAGCAAAATGCTCCAGAATACCTGCTGTTCCACAGCACTGGCACTGGCAGTTCCAGAAGCCCCAGGAATGTTTCTCCGGCGCACCGGCACGGACGATACCACGCGATAATTCGATCGTCCAGTTCCGGTAGATCTCCTCTCCGGTAATCTCATATAATTCACGAAATGCCAGCGTACTTCCAACCGGGCCATGACATGTACTGAGGTAATATTTGTCATATGTCGGACCTGTTACCGGATGATCCTGATATGGGATCAGTCGTCCGGTCTCATCTCCAACTGCGATATTCATTGCGTATGTAAGGCCTTCCTTTGCCAGCTCCAGATATTCCTCTTTCTTTGTATCCTGATATAAGGCTGCGAACATCCATGCCGTTCCAGTCGTTCCATGTGACCAGTTCGGGAATGTCGTATCCTTCTCAAAATCGATCATCGACAGATCAAGCAGCTTCCAGAACTTTCCACCATTTGGCGCAGGAAGGGCATCCTGTGCGATCCGGTCTGCAGCCGCACATGCGGTATCCAGATATTTCCTGATACCGGTCTTACGATAAAGGATATCTAAGAATACGATAAATCCGCCATCTGCGGTGATATCCTCCTGATCACTCCAATGCAGTCCTCTCTCATCGGTTACTGCTGCTTCAAGCAGGACATCCGCAACATATAATACATAATCCCGATATTCCTGTTTTCCTGTCACCTGATACAGGTCTTCAAGGAAATATGCCTCACCAACCGGACCATTATAAGGGCCTGCCGCCCAGCCCGGAACCGGAATAATACCCTTTACTTCTGAATGAAGCGTCGTCTGATACCATTCCACTCCAACCTTCGTTGCAATGATATGCGCCGCCGCTTCCTCCGCCTCAGTCAGCCAGCGTGTGTCTCCGGTTGCTTCATACAGCCGAATAAAGAAAATACCAATACCTGCCGAACCGTCATACATACTCTTCGGCGTAAATAACGGAACATCCTCCCGATATCCATCCTGTCCTTCCGGCAACGCCTGCCAGATTCTTCCATATTCCGTCTTAATCGCCAACGTATCGATCCATTCCGCCGTATCAATCGCCGCTTTTAAATAATCTTCTGCTGTATTCTTCTGAAAAATCTCCGGTGTGATCAACTTTGCCATATCTTCGTCTCCTTTGTAACTTTATCATATCCTATAAAACCTTCTCGCTCTGTCCCAGTTTATCTCGCTGTTTATTTTCTCATTCTCCATCCATTCCTGTTTCATCGCTTTTATTTCCTAGTATTTCTATATGATATGTTATACATGTATTTTCAAATTAAGCAAGCCTTAAAATCTCACGATATGTCCAAAGCTCAACTAGTATTCCATCAAAACTACATCATGATCTCATCAAAGACTGTACCGGAATCCCGTCCTTGCTGCTGATAGAATGTTTATAATTTCTCCATATGTATGTCCCTCTGTCTGTCATCGGTAATAAATATTAATAAGATTTCCGTTATAAAATACAGCTTGCCAGCATATGTGGGCGCATGTTTGAGCCGAAGGCGAGTTTGCGCAGGAACGTATGCGAATCAGGCAGGTGTATTTTATAGGAAATCGAATGCATGAATTACAAGGGGATGAGCAGCTAGATGAGGTATCCGTACGAACATGACATCTACAATAGCAAAGGCGGGACTCCGGTGTAGCTCTGTTGAGGTTCTGGTAGATTCTGACGGATTCCGGTGGACTACTGCTCATCCTCCAACATCTCCCGGTCCTTCTCCATCTCCTGCACAACCCCAAACGCCGACAGCTCATCCGCAAATTCTTCCATATAATCTTGATAATGCTCCATCAGCTCTGCCTGAACCGCATCCACGCTCTTCTGTTTACCCAAATGACGCTTCTTATCCACACCATGCTTCCGGCTTTGGCGCATCCCCGGATATTCCTGATCTGCAGTCCTGTTTCTTCTATTAAATAACATATCCCATTCCTCTTTTCATGCAAAAAGAAACTACCATGCATATAAGCCATTCCAGTTTCCTTTCTTTATAAAAGAGTATCGACATCCAGAGAGCGATTTATACCATTCCGTCTGCTGTATCAATTAAACATAAATAAAAACCTGGGGGAAATTGAAATTATGTATAGAAACATCATAAATAAAAATTTTTAGGGAAATTAATTATAGAAAGGGCTTGAGCCCCAGTAATTAATACTGAGGCTCATTCTTAAAGGAGAGGTCATGGAGGATTCCAAAAAGGGGGGGTTTGGGGGGGTTTGGGGGTTATGGGGTACATTACATCGTAATATAGGGATTATACGAATTCGTGCATTGGGAATCCTCCATCATATCTATTCAAATGTTAAGTAATTGTCTTTTTTTTACTTACTACACTGTAGTAACTTCTTTCAAGATGTTCGTTTTTATTTCCTGTCCATCTCTTATGGTGCTATGATAACAAATCATTTCATATTTGTAAATATTGCATAATAAATAAAGTTTTCCGGGTTTTATGGTTCTTTTTGCACAAATTTTACTAAAAATGAAATATTTATGATTATTTTGACCGATTCTGCCTGTCTTGTTTTGTTAAATTTACTACTTCTTTACTTATTCAATCAAATTCAATCACAGCACTTTCATTTTGCGTACGACGTTTTTCGACATTTAACGACCCGGCGCATCCGATTTTTTGTGAATTTATTGTGAAAAATGCCATTTTTAAAAAATTTTTGAATATATGTATCGCGTAGCGTTTTCTTTTTTATTTTAACAATATCTATCCGGCATAGAATTTCGTCAAAAAGTTTTTTAGCAATCGAAAAAAGGAGCTCAACTCTGAGCTCCCCGTTCTTCGAACTTTATACTATGCAAAATTAAGACGTCTGTCACAATCTTACTGACCCCGTGTTCGGAATCCTCTTCTATCGCGCCAGACGCTTTACACAATATATACGTTTCATTCTGTTTTGTCAAGAATAATTTTAAAAAGTTAAGATTCTCTCTACAAATCTCTCTTTACAAATATACCCAATAATTTTATCATTCTACATAGAATTCAAAGCACACGTCACACCGGAACAGGAGGAACAGCAGCATGAACACCGATTTCTTATTACAGGGTCATTTAAATGATCTGGCAAACAAAGCCTACCAAAAGAACATTTACACATTTACTAATTTTTTGTCTGCATCCGACCTGGATATTTTTTATAGTATGCTACCGGATATTTCTCATATTCCATATGAGATTTTCGGAGGAAGAGACGGCTGCGACCGCGTAATGATACGATTCGGTTCCGAGGACACAACAGGTTATGATTTGCCCTTTCCTATCACGATTTTACAAATTACTCCATTGATGGACAAATTCTCAGATGAATTATCTCATCGTGATGTCCTTGGCTCTCTGATGAATCTTGGTATTGAACGTGAGATGACCGGAGATATCATCATGAAAGCATCATCCAGAAGCGGCATCCGAAACACAGCCTATGTCTTCTGTGTGTCTTCTATCGCTGACTATATTTCCGAGAATCTGACCCGCATTAAACATACATCCGTGCGCTGTATCCCATGTCCGGACTCAGATCTACCTGACATCACCTCTACTCTTGAAGAATGTCAATGCATCGCTGCATCCGAGCGAATCGACGCTGTGATTGCAGCTGTTACCAAGTTATCCAGAAGCCAGACCGTTATCCTGTTTCGGGAGAAAAAAGTCTTTCTCAACAACCGTGTTCTTGAAAATAACAGTTACACACTAAAACCGGACGACACTTTCTCCATCCGCGGCTACGGCAAATTCATCTATAAAGGCTGTGGCAAAGAGACACGGAAAGGACGCATCTACATCACTCTGGAAAGATATGTGTAGACACATATATAATAAGCAGTACAGTCCGTATAACACAGCCTGTACTGCCCATTTTGACATCTTATGAATTTTTAATTTTACATCCTGTCAAATCCATTCTTATCTTCCCGCATCCGGCGCCTGAATACCGGAATTACAAATGTCCGACAGCTGTTATCTGTATATGTCTCGCTACCCTCCTTTTCATCTGTTTTCTTCGACAGCCTTTCATATCTGCCGACACCCACACTATACACAAAAAAGGAGCATTTTTATCACAAATGTAATAAATGGTATGTCTCAATGTAACTTTTGGTAAGTAAGCTCCAAAATTATCATTACTATGTACTCGCAATTCGTCCTTTTTATATCCATCGTTCCATTATAATAAGCAACAATTTCCCTCATGATATGCAGTCCGATTCCATGCATTTCAGAATTTGCCACTCCATTTTTTATACCCGGAACAAACGACTCTCCACATCCGTCAGAAGATCCGGAATCTGTTGATCTGTTTTCACATTCATCCACGGTATTTTTACAATGGATCAGAAGATTTTGCCGATCATAAACCATCTTGATCCAAATCTGTCCTCCTAGTCCGGTATGACGAATCGCATTATCCAGTATATTTCCAAGCAGCATATTCAGATGATAGTCACTGATTGCAAGATCTGTCGGTATTGAAGTCTCCACCGTAAGTCCGATCTGCCGCTGATCCGCTTCCGAACGCTTACAGGAAAGAATGGCATCTGTCATAACATGACCACTTATAACCTCACGCGACGAAGTGATCTGGATCACGCGGTCATATTCCTGTTCTAGCTTTTCATATTCGCCCCGTTCCAGATAAATCCGTTCTAACATATACTGCTTCTTCAGATCATGCCGAAAACGCCTGTTTCTTTCCCAAGCTTCTCCAAGCGAATGACAATAAGCACGATACTGTTCTGCCTGTCTCTGAATATTCCAGACAAATACTGTCGAACTTCTCTCATTTCTTGTTCTCATATAGAGATCCTGCGCCATCAAATTAATACTGTAGACAGCCATGGTCATCCAGACTATCCGACACCTTGTATTATCCATAAAAAAAGTTCCTATAACCACCATGGACATACATGGGATCAACACAGCCTCCAGCCAATCAGAAAAATACAGATGATGATCCAGACGATCTGCTTCTATAAATAATTTTTTTGTTTCAATTTTTTGAAATCTGTTATTATATCGATTAAGTAAGAATTTGTAGATTAGAATATAGATCTTTATAAACAGACACACCAGCAAATTTGAAAGAATAATGCGATACATCTCTATCGGGACAGCCGGTCTTCCCTTCATCTTTTCAAGCCATCCATGTTCTGCAAATACAACATGGATGAATATCTTTGCAATAACCTGCATTAATACAAGATAAACCGAGGTCAATAAAGCTTTTTTCTCTGCACTATCAAAAAGTAATTTAAAAAATAAAAAGTACAAAAAAAACAAACTTACAAATACCAGATTTTTATATATTGATATCATGCGGGAAATAATGCAGTAGACACACAACCATATCATTTCCAGCATGATCTCTGTTGTACTTTTATATTTCGACCGATGATATAACGCATGCCCCAAAGATCTTATATTCCAAAGATAGAATAGATCAGACGCCAGCGTGATCATCCGGATCAAAAATTCATTCCTTCCAGCCACTTTGTATAGTACTCACGCACCCGGCTTCTTTTATCCCGGCTGATCATCAATTCCACGCCATTACTCATACCTACGCAAGTATAGGAAATCGTTCGAATATGATTCGTATTTACGAGAAAAGACCGATGGATCCGAACAAACCTCTGCTGTCTTGTTCCAAGATACTCCTCCAGATGTTCCAGCTTGTCATAAAATTCATATGTCCCGGAAGTGCAAAAAGCTGTTATCATACGCTTATTGCTTTCCAGATAAACAATATCACCAATTTTGATAGAATAATAAACTCGATTCTGACAGAATGTTAGAAGCTCCGTGTCATTGACAACACGCTCTAAAACCTGATCTAATGTTAAAAGAAGCCTGTCTGCCGCAACCGGCTTATCAAGAAACTGAAAAGGCTGAACATCAAAAGCCGCCTTATAATATTCACTATACGCAGATATAAAGACAAGAATAATGGATGGGTATTTCTCCCGTAGTATTCCTGCTACCCGAATCCCATCCATTCTTGTTAATTCAATATCCAGAAAAACAATATGAAACATTCCGGCATCTTCCGTTCCCAGCAATAATGCTTCTCCATTTTGATAAGAATATAGCTGATAATTAAGATTTTTCTGTTCCATATGTTGTGTAATTACACTCTGCATCTCTGTGAGCATAACTGCATCATCATCACAAATTGCTATTTGTATCATTTGTCCCCCCCGATTATATTTATCTGATTACCGACTATTTGGTTATATCCATAAGCATGATCAGCTTATCAAGAACCGCCAGTAACTGTTCTGTCTTTGCAGTACCAAACCGCTGAAAAGATACATATTTCTCCAGTTCTCCGCCTTCGACCTTATAGTCATAGCTTATACTATCCTGAAGATAATAATCTGCGGGAACATCAAATGCATTCACCAGCTTTACAAAACAGTCCAGGGAAACATCTGCTTTTCCTGTCTCAATCCTGCTAATATATTTATCTGCAAGACCAGTCTTTTCTCCAAGTTCAGCCTGAGTCATCCCATGTTTCTTTCGGATCTCTCTAAGACGTTGACCAAACATCTCTTTATCGATTCCTGCCAAGTTGTCCACTCCAATTATGTTTATTCTATAATGTGTACAAAAGCTACTCTTGTATTCTGTCAAAAAAAGTCACATTATAGAACAACCTGGCAGGGCAATTTCTAACTGAACGTGGAATTTATTTCGTATTTTTCTATCTGTTTTATAAAGTTTCCGCGCGCTGTTTGATATTTTTCTTGAAATTGATAACCTTATGGTCATATTCCTGATCCATATACTTGGAATTGATCATAAAATCAGCAGTTGATTTATTATTTGCGATTGGAATATCATATACCTGTGCAATACGAAGCAGCGCTTTTACATCCGGATCGTGTGGCTGTGCCGTCAGTGGATCTGAAAAAAAGATTACCATATCGATCCTGCCTTCTACGATCTTGGCTCCGATCTGCTGGTCACCGCCTAAAGGACCGCTGTTATATCCGCGAACCGGCAGTCCGGTCTTATCTGCGATCATCCGAGCTGTTGTTCCGGTTCCGCAAAGAAAATGATTCTTCAGTATGTCCTTATTGTCATTGCACCACTCGATCATCTCAGCCTTTTTGCTGTCATGTGCGATCAGTGCGATATTCTTCTGTCTTTCAATCGTGAGTGTCACAAAATCATCTGTCATATAAGATCTCCTTTCTGTCCAAACCTGCAGCTTACCTGCCGGAAATTGTTACTGTATTACCGGCCATCAGATTTTCAGCAAGTCTCTGTTATTTTGTTATACCAAGCTTATGTGCTTCATCCGCAACTGCCTTAGCTACCACTTTTGCTACTCTGTCATCAAACGCACCCGGAATAATGTACTCTTCATTTAATTCCTCATCGGTTACGATAGATGCAATAGCTTTTGCTGCTGCCATCTTCATTTCTTCTGTAATACCTGTTGCCTTCGCATCCAGTGCTCCACGAAAGATACCGGGAAATACCAGAACATTGTTGATCTGATTTGGATAGTCGGAACGTCCTGTCGCCATAACACGAACGCCGCCCTTCTTTGCTTCCTCCGGCATAATCTCCGGTGTCGGATTCGCCATAGCAAATACAATTGGATCTGTGGCCATGGATGCTACCATCTCTGCCGTTACAATATTCGGAGCCGATACACCGATAAATACATCCTTGCCCTTCATGATCTCCGCAAGATTTCCAGTCTGTCTGTCTTTATTTGTAATCTCTGCCATATCTGCCTGTGCCGGATTCATCCATTCCTGACCCGGACAGAGAGCACCCTGCTTATCAACCAGAACTACGTTTCCGATACCTAGCTGAAGAAGCAGCTTGCAGATAGAGATACCCGCTGAACCTGCACCATTAATTACAACATTTGCTTTATCGAAATCCTTACCTACCAGCTTCAGTGCATTGATCAGACCTGCGGATACAACGATAGCTGTTCCGTGCTGATCGTCATGGAATACAGGGATATCCAGTTCTTCCTTTAATCTTCTCTCAATCTCAAAACATCTCGGTGCTGATATATCCTCCAGATTGATACCGCCAAATACAGGAGCGATCCGTTTTACGGTTTCTACAATCTCATCTACATCCTTTGTATCAAGACAGATTGGGAATGCATCCACTCCACCGAATTCTTTGAACAGGATCGCTTTGCCTTCCATAACAGGAATCGCAGCTTCCGGTCCGATATCTCCAAGTCCGAGAACTGCTGTTCCATCGGAAACAACCGCTACCATATTGCCCTTACATGTATATTTGTATACATCAGCCTTATTGTCACGGATCTTTCTGCATGGCTCTGCAACACCCGGTGTATATGCTGTGCTTAAGTCGTCTCTGTCTTTGATCTTAACCTTTGAGATGACCTCAACCTTTCCTTTATTCTCCTCATGCATCTTTAAGCTCAGGCTATTGTAATCCATTTGTATAACTCCTTTATTCATTGATTATTATATCTGAAGCCATCTTCCATATGGCCATCATATGTACATTCATTCGCAGGCACGTTGTAAACCCAGAAATTTTTTACATATTCATACTACCCCCAAGAATTGCCAGTCCGCCTGTTGCCGCTATGATCAATACTACTACCAAAACTATAATTGTAACGCAGAAATAAGATCTTGCAAAATTCTTCAGGTTTACATTCTTTGTTCCGCCCAGTGCAAAAACAATCAGAAGGATAAATCCTATTATAGGAATCATAAACAAAATCTGATATCCAAAATATCCCCACATGGAAATCGGCTGAAATTCGTAAGGCAGATTTTCTTTTGTTATTCTCTGATTATAAACAACCTGCTGTGGAGGTGTTGTATATGCCTGCTGACTATACAAATTCTGCTGTCCATATGTTCCAGCATTTTGTTGAGCATATGTACCTGCATTCTGCTGTCCATATGTATTCTGATTCTGCTGAGTATACATATTACTCTGCCCATATAATGCCGCTCCACATCCCTGACAGTACTGCTGTCCATCTGCATTTTCTGTTCCACAATTGTTACATTTCATCTCTCTCATCCCTCCTGGTGATCATCTTATCAGCCATTAATCTTGCTATATCTGTTACTGATATAATCAACAGCCGATGTTTTTGCATATATTCTGGTTTTTGTGAATATATTATATAGATATAATAACATAAATTGCTGGCATATAACAGCAATTAATACCACAAAATAATATGGAGGATTTCAATGAATCAGTCTGTTAAACACAACTTTTTTATCTGGAGTGTTTTCTCTTCCATCTGTATTGTGATACTTGGAAGCGGCTGGCATTTTCTATATGCCATCTTAGAGAAAAGTAATCTGGTCGCCTGGTGCACACCGATCAATGAAAGTATCTGGGAGCATCTGAAGCTTACCCTGTATCCGGTGCTCATCGTTATGCTGATTCTTTATGGTCTGCATTTTATTCCCTGTGGACCTTCGATCCATAAAGTGATCCTGATGATCTCAGCCAGCGTCTGCATCTCAGATCTGATCATTGTCAGCATCTATTATGTGTTCTCCGGCGGATTCGGACTTACCGGAATGTCTATCGACCTTACAGCCTATGGCATCGGTATTCTGGCAGGACAGCTTCTAAGTGTGATTCACCTGCTTTCGCTCCACCAGATTCCAAAATGGGTGTATAGTATCGGTTATATTCTTCTGATCGGACTTATCATTATTACAGCTGTATTCTCTTATAATATCCCAGATCTCCCGCTCTTTGTTCCGCCTGATCAGACGGTATGAAAAAAAGGTGACAGTCAACCCACAGCAGGTGGATGGTCAATTGACTCATTTCGATTTCTATTTGATGCACATGCCTGATTCGTAAAGGCTCCTGTGCCAACTCGTCCTTTGGACTCAAACAAGCACCCGCCTTTACTGGCAATGTGCTTCAAATAACGAAATCACCATTAATGTCAATTGACCATCCACCTGCTGTGGGTTGACTGCCACCTTTTTCATACAAATACATACAAAAACCCAGATGCATAAGCACCTGGGTCTTTGTATGTATTTAATTTTAGATTATTATCGAAGTATTCTGTAAATATTCGAGGTTTCCACACCTGCCATATAAAACGCCATTTTATATAAAATCTATAAATAAATTCTACTGAAGGATGAGCAAATATTTATGCTCCCGATGCAACTGCATCATTCAAATCTTAGATGTATGGTACAATATTTCAAAAGATGTGAAATGTTATACCGCAATGGTACATATTATATAAACTCCTGCTTATAACGAATCTAAACAAGTGGCATCTGTAACAGTCACTGCCTGAACAGATACTATGTTGTACCAATCCTTCCAACAATTTCTAAGCGTCTATGTGATATAGCCTAATGCCCTTGAAACACTATCTATATCTTGTGTTTTTGAACAATCCTAGCAGAACATAACCAGTAATCTAATACCTACGTCCCGATACTTCAATCTATGCCGAACCGGCATCCGTGTGGGGACTTGTTTCAAGTTATATCGATAAGGCATCCCGTGTGGAAACAACTTCCCAATCATGTATGCTGCTACGATAAAACTGTTCTTCAATTGTATCCAACGGAATCTCCTCCTTCCTTGAACTTCCGGAAAACATCTTTTACTTTTGACCAGTTTCCGTGTACCGGACCTCGATCTGTTTATCCGGGTGGCATCTGTTTGATGACCGTTCTTTAATGTATCTTTATTATATGTGATAATACCCGATTTGTCAACATTATTTTTTGACAATTTAATCATTTTATTGTATTTATTTTGTCTTTTTGTGTTCATTTATTGCATTGTGGTATTAATTGCATATATTGTATATTTAATTAAGGCTCTGTCGAACAATTCACATCTATTTGCATTATAAACCAATAAATATACCATTCAATTCCAGTTGATATATGCCTGCGTTTATTATCCATTTTCATCTGCTACACACATTTGACCGTCCGAAAAATTTGCATAAAAATTAAGTTGACTTTTCCCCTGTGCAGTGCTAGACTTTTAGAAAAATCAAAGGCTATGACAGGAAGGAGTACTTAAGCAAGTGTTACTTCAGAGAGCAGGCGGTTGGTGTGAGCCTGTAGAACATCTTAAGGAAGCAGTCCCCGAGCTGTGATTGCGAAATAGGTTTTAGATTAGCAGTCAACGGAAGGTTCCACGTTACAGGAACAACGGTTAAGAGATCTGGCCGTACAGAGTGCAGGAAGTTTTTTCCTGAAGTTAGGTGGTAACACGGACTATAAAATGATAAGTTCGCCCTAAGCAAAATTTATTTGCTTGGGCTTTTTTATTGTCATCTTATAAAGTCCGGCAGATTCCCATAACAACAGTTTCCTGTACAAAAATGGATTCTTAAGGTTGCTTAACTTCCGGTTTTGGGAGCCGGATAAATTCTTATAAAGAGAGGTATATCGCATGAGAACATACGAAAAATCAACGAAACTCGATAACGTTTGTTATGACATAAGAGGTCCTGTTATGGACGAAGCAAACCGCATGCAGGCAGCGGGCATTGATGTTCTGAAACTGAATATCGGAAACCCTGCACCATTTGGTTTTCACGCACCGGATGAAGTCATCAAAGACATGTCTTACAATCTGAGAGACACCGAAGGATATTCCGATTCCAAGGGCTTATTCTCCGCGAGAAAGGCTATCATGCAGTATTGCCAGTTAAAGCATATTCCAAATGTCGGAATTGACGATATCTATACCGGAAATGGTGTAAGTGAACTGATCACCATGTCTATGCAGGGACTTTTAAATAATGGAGATGAGATTCTGGTTCCTTCTCCTGATTACCCATTATGGACAGCTTCTGTCACACTGGCAGGCGGTACTGCTGTTCACTATATCTGTGATGAACAGAGTGACTGGTATCCGGATATCGATGATATGAGAAGTAAGATCACTCCAAATACAAAGGGTATCGTCGTGATCAATCCAAATAACCCAACAGGTGCCTTATATCCAAAGGAGATTCTGGAACAGATCGTTGATCTTGCAAGAGAATTCGACCTGATCCTGTTTGCAGATGAGATCTACGACAGACTGGTTATGGATGGCAGAAAGCATGTTGCACTCGCATCTCTGGCACCGGATGTATTCACGATCAGCTTCAATGGTCTGTCCAAATCCCATCGTGTAGCCGGTTATCGTATCGGATGGATGTGTCTGTGCGGCAGAAAGGATCATGTAAAAGGCTACATCGAAGGTCTGAATCTTCTGTCTTCAATGCGCCTTTGTTCAAATGTTCCTGCACAGAGTATCGTTCAGACTTCTCTGGGCGGTTATCAGAGTGCCGATGAACTTCTGCTTCCGGGCGGACGAATCTACGAACAGCGTGAATATATCTACAACGCCCTCTGTGACATTCCCGGTGTATCCGTTGTGAAGCCAAAAGCTGCTTTCTACATATTCCCGAAACTGGATCAGGAGAAGTTCCATATCAAGGATGATGAGAAGTTTGCCCTTGATCTTCTCCGTGAGAAGAAGATCCTGATCACCTGTGGTACCGGCTTCAACTGTACAGACCCGGATCATTTCCGTATCGTATATCTGCCGAATATCGTGCAGCTTAAAACCGCTATGGGAAGAATTGCTGATTTCTTAAGCTACTACCATCAGTAAACCTATTCGAACGCAAGTGTTTTGCGTAAATGCAGAAAAAGCTTATAGACTATAATATGCATGGGGCTATTGTAAAACAATTCTAACATTTTAGGCAAAATGAAAGAGATTATTACTGTTATGAAGTAAGCCTTATCCGAGGCCGGTACTTAGGTTGCGTCCTTTGCAACCTTATGTACCACTGCACGAGGATTAGAGCGCAAGCGTCTTACGGAATAATATGTAATAATCTCTTTCATTTTGGTTCTATACCTGCTTTTGGGGTTATAAATCTGTTTGACAATCATATCAGAACAAATGCCGAACATACCTTTGTGTAGCAAACCTATTCGAACGCCGGTTCTTAACGAACTGCATAAGCAGTGAGTTTAGCACCGCTGCGTGAGAATCGAACGCAAGTGTTTTGCGTAACAAATGGTATGTTCGGCATTTGTTTGTACGGTATAACACCTTATATAAAGTCGAAGGTTGCCTGCTGGTAGGTGATGTCCTGATATTCCAGTTCCTCCTGCGAGGTCTTGCTGGTGTAATCGACAACAACCGTCTGCTGGCGGTTACCGACCATCTGCTGGCCAAGAACGTAGTTCACATCAAATTTGCCGGTGATCGCCGGAGTTGCGCCACGGGCAGGAACGATCAACTGCACATGATTAGCTGCAAGCATGGCAAAGATCGGCTCCCAGATATATACATCCTTTGCCGCACCAAACGGATTATCGATAAAGATCGTCTTTGTAGAGATCTCGCCCTCTGCGCCATAGGAATACATACCTGCAATATAGTTGATGATCGCAACCAGAAACTGAATGTAGATACCCTGTGACTGTCCGGTACTACCAACCGCTTCTTCATAACGAAGATACCGGCTCTGCTCCTTGATACGCTCTCTCTTATATAGTTTCAACTTGATCGCATTCATGTCTGTGACCATTACGCCAAATAACCGCTTCAATGCAAGGCAGTCACGGATATAGCGAACACGCTTCCGCTCATCCTCATAGGCATCTGCGCCTTTTACGATATCGTCAATATAATCAGACATGCGCTGTGCAAGAAATTCTTCTTTTACATAAGGAATCGTCAGATCGACCATACGGATCACTTCTTCTCCGACGGTAATCTTCGATAATTTTGGAAGCTTCTCAAGCTCAGTCTTTACATCCATACAACGCTGTAAACACTGACTGCAGAAATTCTCCTTGATCGCAACCATATCTTCGATTCCCTTTTCCACTCTTTCCTTTTCCAGATCGATATAGGAAATGATCTGTAACAGGCTTTCAAGCAACGCCTTTGCATCATAGTAGTTTTCGGGTATGATGACATCTCTGCGGATCGTTTCTGCCATCTCGAATACACCCATTTCGCTGAGTGCTTCCGCTGTCTGTCCCTTGAACCGCATCAGTTCATTTCTTGTCTTTTCCAAATTCTTGCGGCTTCTGTCATATCGTAACAGACTGGTCTCAAATGCCTGTCGCAGCTCCTCTTTTCCGGCTTCTAACAGCTTACCGTTTTCTACATTAATGTCATTTGTATCTACGATACGTTTTACATCTTTATAAAGCTCGATCATATAGCCCTGCTCTTTGTTACAGGTCTCATATTCCTCTGCTGTCTTCTTATAACTCTGTTCCAGCTCGGCAAGGATCTGATCGCCCTGTGTGATCGCCTGCTCTGCTTCACTTAGAGAAATCTGTTCTTCTGCATATGCATCTTCACCATAAGTCTTTTTCAGACTGGCAACCGCATATTCGATATTTCCTTCCAATCTGCCGGAAGCCTTTGATACATTCTTCAGTTCTTCCGCCATCGATGCTGATACCAGTTCCAGACGCATCAATTCATCAGAAAGTGCCTGCAACTGCTGCTCGGATGTGGCAAATAACTGTGTCTGTGCTTCCAGATCCGAAAGCTTCACGCCACGCTTCTCGATCGTATGCAGAATACGATCCATTGACTGTGACAATGCCTGAACCAGCTTCTTCTTATCCTCTACATCCGGTGCATTTTTATTTGCTACTGCATACATCGCCATAAATTCTGTCTCTAGCACTTCATCAGAGATCGTAAGGATCTCGATATCCCGTCTGGATACATCTTCCGTTTCCTGTCCAAGTGCCACCTGAATCTTCTGCTTTGGATCCAGTGACACATCCACTTTTCCATCCTCCGGGTAATAAGGTTTGAAATAATTCTGCCATTTATCCTGTATATCCTGAATACTGTTTGCGATCGCAAGCATCCGTGCTTCCGTCTCGCTCACTGTTGTATTCCATCTGACTGCATCCCTCTTCAGTTCTTCGATCTGTCCGGTGATCCGCTGCTCTTTCTGAACATTCTCCGTATAACGGACTTCTTCCTCAACTGCCAGATCAGAAAGCTCCTTAATACGAAGCAGGATCGATTTGTCTTCCTCCAGCTCATGCAGCTTTTCTTTTACGGATGCCTCATCTTCTTTCTGATGCGTGATCCGGCTTGTCCGTTCTGCTATACGATCCTGAAGCTCACGGACCTCATCCTTTTTATTTAACAGATCCTGATTCAGCTTTCGTTCAATATCTGCCGCATCCAGGTGCCTCTCATCTGCCAGATGACCGACAAATGCCAGATCTTCCCGGTAGGTCGCAAGCTTCTCATCGATCATCGAAATCTCATCCTCAAGACCACGAATCTGGATCGTCAGTTCTTCTTTTAACGATTTCAGAATCTCATCGTCTGTGAAATATTCGCCTTTTCTGCAGACCATAACGGCATTTTCGTTTAAGGTAACTGCCTTTTCGGACAGGTCATCCATATCGTAGATTAAAACCATCTCATTGTCCGTCTGAATCGAATCCAGATTGATATCTTCGGCTATATCAGCGAAATTCTTCACGACTACTCCATACGGAAGTGCTCTGTTTTTCTTCAAGATCTCCGTCCGCTGCTCCGGCTTAAGTGCTGCCAGATAATCAGCTCCGTGCATCGCCATATGTCCATGTCTGGTCACGATATAATCAATAACTGCCGATGCTCCTGCACTCGGTCCGAATAAACGTCCGGATTCCAGATATTTGCGTCTTTCGAGCAAACGTTCAATCTCCTGTTTTCTGGTGATCGTCTCGGTCAGCGTTCCTGTGATCCTTGCATTGATCGCATCTATGATTTCTTCTGCTTTCTCTACACTATATACCGCCATAATGCTTTCTAACTTCTTAGCTGCCTGACGATATTCCTCTGCATCCAGATGGCTCGTCTCATATTCTTTTTCCAGTGTTTCCAGACTGTTTTCCGCAAGTGACAACCGGTAACGGTCTTCAAATACCTGCTCCTGATCTTCCCGGATGCTCTCTGCAAGTGCCCGTAAGGATGCCTCTAGTTCTTCTGCCTTTTCTTCGGATGCTTCGATCACGTTTGCCGCATCCGACACAACAAGCAGGGCAACCTGTGAGGTCAGCTCGGATATCTTGTTATTTAAGGACTGTAATTTGTCCGAAGCTGCCCTCCGGTTGTCTCCGGATACGGCCAGCTCGATCTCGCCCTCTTTGATGCATTTTGTGCAGTAATCAGCTTCTTTCACCGCATGTTCATGCGACTGTTCGACCTCCTCCTTTGCCAGAAGAAGCTCTTTCAAATGTGCATCATCCCTGAGCTTTCTGTTATAGGCATAGACCGTCATCTTCTCGCGGTCTGCACCGGTATTCTGTAAGATATGATCGATGATCTTCTGGTTCTCGGATAACTGTTTCTTATCTTCCAGATAACCCAGATAATCATTGATACTTTCTTTCATATTCATATCCTGCTTTAATGCCGATACCTGTCGTTCATTTTCAGCAAGATTTGCATTTAACTGCTCTGACTTATCCCGAAGCTCTTGCAGACGGAAACCATCTCTGGTGATCTTCAGATTCTCCAACCGCTTCTTCTGACTTTCCTTCTGTTCAAATGCAGTCTGTTTTGCTACAAGCAGTTCTTCCAGATGTTCATTTTCCCTCGATGTCAGTTCTTTTCCCGTCACATAGATATCCGCAAGCTGCCTTGTGATATCTTCGTGTGCCTCGTACTGGTTGATACAGGAATTGACCTTTGCCTGCAGGACATTGATCAGCTCGATCTGATGATCGAAGTTCGCAATATCCCTCTTCTTCTGTGCCAATACGTTCAATTTATCCTTAATGTCAAGCAGAGTTTCTGCCATTGTGCTCTCATCCCCATCCCTACCGGTACGGGTCAGAAATGCTTTCTCTATGATCTCCTCGATCAGCAGATCCTCTACTACTTTTCTGGTCGTCTTATAATTCGTCTCAAAATAAGTACGGACATGACCCTCTGTCTTATTGATTCCACGGATGATCTCCCAGTGGCTCTCATGCAGACCATATTCGCTGATGAACCGCTGGTACTCCCCTTTCCGCTCAAACAGACGCACTTCAAGGCTCATATCCTTATGTCCAAGCTCCTTAATGTAGGATTTTAGACCACTGTATGTAATTCTTTCATTACCATTTGACAATGGAAGATTAATGATATCGTTCTTATTGTAATCCCGATAGAAAATGCAGTAATTGAAATATTCGATCGCCGCCGTCTGTCCGTCCTGTGATGCTCCTTCATCGGATTCCTTTGCTTTTCTAGCACAGAAACCGGTCGTCATGTAGCGGTATCCGTCCTTGATATCCGCATCGTCTAATTTCCATTCGATCAGGGAATGAATAGTCGTATTGCCGCCGCCATTCCGGAATAATTTCTCGATCGGCTGCTTATCATCTAACGTACAGTTCGGTATCAGATTCTGAAGCAGAAGAAGCATCAGCACACTCTTTCCTCCACCATTTGCAAGGTCATAAAGCGTGTTCTTGCCATACATCCGCATCGAAAAATCATCGTACTGCTGTGTACCAAAATTGTATTTTACATTATTCACTCGTATTCGGTTAATGCACGGCATCCTCTTCACCTCCAAGCAGCTGATACAGACGTCCCCTGTATTCTTCAAAGTAATTCTCACATAACGCCTTGAACCGATCGGTCGGATAGTAGCGTTCTTCGTTCTCGACAAATAATTTCTGGCTGACCATAAAGTTAAATGTCAGCTTCACATAACCGGATTTGGATGCCTTTGACGCCTTCGTCTTTTCTCCGTCATAGACTGCATGACTGACTGCCGGAAGCTCATCCCACAGCAGTCCAACCGCTTTAAAGCTCTCTGCCCCGACATCCTCTGCGGAAAATACAGACAACCGCTTCGTCACATCTGCCAGATATTTGTCCGCCTCTTCAATCACCTTTTCCGGCTTGATAAATTCACGGAACTGATAGCTTCCGGAATCTTTATAAAAATACAGCAGGATCACATACATGAGGAAATAGCATAGGAACAATTCTTTATTCAGCCGCAGTCCAAGTATGCGCTTCATATCGTCATTTGTATAACCAAATACCCGGTTGCCTTCACCCGGAGTGATATAAAGTGCTTCATTGTATTCGTAAATACTCAGATTCAGTTTCTTTAACAGATTGCCTACAATCTCGTAGACCTCTGCATTTCCATAATAATCTTCGTACAGAGCACTGTTTTCTCTGCTTGCTTTCGCGATCGTTTCGCCCTGTATCAGTCTGGCGTAGATCTCAATCGCCTTATCCAAATTTCTGCTGTCCATCTTTTTTCCTCACATGTATTTTTATCATTGATGTTTGAACAAAATATCTATTCATATATTTGTCTGTATATATTGACTTTGTCAATCAGGGGACGCTTTCGCTCGTTGAGTCCTGCAGCGGTACTAAGATGCCACTCATGTGCCATCAAGTACCGGCGGACTCAAATGCCCCTGTATTAACAAATCAATATTTACAGACAATATACATACTATTTTTTTGTTCAAATATCATCTATCGCACTTCAAACAGGATGTTCGTCACATACATATCCTCTCCAACCGGGATCTCCTCGGTGCTGTCAAAGGTCAGCGTGAAGCGCATATCTTTGTATGGCTCAAATGAGATGTCCGGAGCATAAGCATCTTCCGAATAAATGTCCGGTACGCTTACGGTTGAAATGCTGTCGGCTGTAGCCTGTGGTATCTGCTGCTCTCCGATGCTGTCCCGAACCTTCTGATATTCCCGGATGCTGTCAACTACCAGCTTTTCAAGCATGGTATCCTGCTTCTTTAACATCCGGCTGATATCATATTCCTTCTTCTGTGCCAGATGGGTAAGGAATGCGTAATAATCGGCATTCTCATAGATTTCTTTTCCAAATCGTATCTCAAGGAATCCGTTGAATTCTTTCAGGCTGAGTTTCTTCCAGCGGACAAGTACATCCATCAGTTCAAAGAATAACTTACCGTAGTTCCTGCCGGAGCGTTCTTCCTCGATCTCATCCTCATAGCGGAAGTTTGCATTTACATCTTCTTTCTTTGCTGTCACCATCTTCGCCTCATCCTCTGATTTGAGCGTAAGAAGATTGTCGATCGATGTCATCGAAAATGACTTTGCGATCGCCGGTGCAAATAAAGGAGCAAGGATCATGCCCATCTTATCCGGCCGATCCTCCCTGATCATCTTCTGTAATTCCTTTTCAAAATCAAATACCGGACGCAGACGCTTTAACTTCGCCTTCTGAATAATGTTGTCCGATATATTCTGTAATTCCATGGTGCTGTTGATCAGATTTCCATGCTTTAATATGGTCTTCTTCAATTCCAGTTCCAACTGACTAATCTCATCCAACAACGTAGAACCTTTTGTCAGGTGGTCAAAGTTCGCTTTCGCAACTGCCTTATCGACCAGCGTCTTGTTCTTCGCAAATAATTTCTGTTCCTCGGAAAACCATTTTCCAACCGTCTTCATATATTTCTCATAAGCTTCTGCCCCGGCGAATACATCGTAAGAAAGCAGATCTACGATATCGTCTTTTTCTCTTACAAGCCGGTTCACTTCGCTGTTGATCCGCTTGACAACCTCGATACCTCCCTTGAAATTCTCTCCGGTGATCATCTTCTCAAGCAAAACCTGTTCTACATTGATCTTGCTCTCGTCCTTGATCTCCTTGGTATCAAGATAGAATTCTATCCCATCCGCAGTTATGTAATAGAGCACTTTTCCATCCGTGATCCGGCTGTCGATCAGTCTGACACGTCCGGTCTTCTTCTGCTTCTTACCCGGATCGTAAAATGTAAATTCAAATGCTTTTCCGTCATTTCTGATCTTGTCAAATATATATAAGATCAGGTCTGCCATATCCTCGTCCTCGATCTCAATATCGAAATCACGGATCAGTAGCTCTTTTATAAATGCTTCACACTGGGGATATGTGATGTCCCTCTCGTTGAAGTTGTTTTCCTCAATAAAAAAACGCAGTACCGCCATGGTGATATATCCCATATCCAAACTGTTATATCGTCCATCCTTGTACTGTGTAAATGCAGTTTCCGATAACACAAAAAACGGGTAGTATTTTCTTAAGTTATACATTCTCGCATTATGTTCTTCGATTATGTCATTGATCATCACGTACTGCTTTGCCACTGTTTCTACTCCCTGTTTTGTGTGCTTTATTTTCTGTTTTTCTTAAAAAATCACGGACACATAACATGCCCGTGATTTTTCAATACCTATTCGCCCATCATCTGTTTAAAAAATAATTACCTGAATCAGTCCTGCTTTGCAAGATTTTCTTTGTCTACTTTGTAAACCATAAGACGAAGAAGATAGTATGGCATTCTTCTATTTCCAAGTTCCCAGTCCTGTACAGTTCTATACGGTATCTCGAAATACTCAGCAAATTCGCGTCTGTTCATTCCTGTAGACTTTCTTAATTCTAATAATTCTTCACCTGATGTCATAGTCTGCGTCCCTCCTGTATCATTCCTATGTGCATTCTTTCTGAAAAAAAAAGAATGCTTTCATTCAATATTATTTCAAAATTCAGCACAAAATAAATTCTACAAGAATCCAACCCTAACCTCATGTATATTCTACAATATAACAGTCGGCATGACAATAGGATTTGTTAACACAATAAAAAAAATTTTTATATGCGTGTTCTTCTCGATTTGATATTTAATGCATTTTGTCCATTGACTTTATGATATAACCGGAAAATAATGAAATTAATTTTTTAAATTATACATTGATATGCATGGGATACCTTTAACATTACCAATCAGGGGACGCTTCCGCTCGTTTCGGTCTGCAACGGTACTAAGATGCCGCTAATGCGCCATCTAAGGACCGGCGACCTCAAATGCCCCTGTATTGGTAAGTTAAGATATCCCAACGCATAATTCACACAATATAAAAAAATTAATTTCATTATTACACAGGGGGTGTTATGTATGTTGAATAATCGAATTATGAAGGAAAAGCCATCGGACGAGGAAATGAAGACACGGTTAAAGGCTTTGCAGGAAAAGCTGGCGGCGCAGACGCTAGCCGTCCGGGAACACAAGCTTCCGGTCATTGTTCTGGTAGAAGGCTGGGGTACTTCCGGCAAAGGCAGTCTGGTCGGACGGATCATCAACAATATCGATCCACGTTTTTACCGGGTTGCATCGCTGGAAAAGGTCAGAGAAGAAGACAGACGGAAACCATTTCTCTGGCGATTTGTAAAAGAGATACCGGAAGCCGGCAATTTTGTCTTTATGGATTCCGGCTGGATGGATCAGCTTACGCGTGAATACGCACACAAAGAATTGTCAAAAAAAGACTACGAGCTTCGAATTGCCAATGTTCGGAGATTTGAACGACAGCTGACCGATAACGGCTATCTGGTTGTCAAATTCTTCCTGAACATCTCGAAGAAAGAACAGAAGAAACGGATCCGGACGCTTGCCGATGATCCTGCAACCAAATGGAGAGTGACCGATACCGACCTTGCACAGAACAAGCATTATGACAAATACATGGATATTTTTGACAAATTCTTAGATGCTACCGATTCTTCCCGCGCACCATGGTATATCATCGATGGCAGCTCCAAGAAATGGGCAGAGCTTCAGGTTCTAGAAATCCTGACCGAAGGAATCGATGTTGCCCTACAAAATCATTCACTGGCAGTTCCGATCCCACAGAATGTATTCCCTCTTATGGACATGCCGAAGCTGTCGGATATCTCTTTACAGGACAAGACGGTATCTGATGAAGAATATTCCAAACATCTGAAAGAATTACAGGGAAAGCTTCGAGAGCTGCACAACAGCATTTACCACAAAAAGATTCCTGTCATCATTGCATACGAAGGTTGGGATGCTGCCGGAAAAGGCGGCAATATCAAGCGTGTAACGGAAGCATTAGATCCTCGCGGTTACGAAGTATTCCCAATCGCAAGTCCTCTTCCGTATGAAAAATCCCGACATTTCCTCTGGCGTTTCTTCACCAGGCTTCCACGCTCCGGTCATGTAGCTATCTTCGACCGAACATGGTATGGCAGAGTCATGGTAGAACGGATCGAAGGATTTTGCAGTGAAAATGACTGGAAACGTGCTTACAACGAAATCAACGAATTTGAAAAAGAACTGTATGACTGGGGTGCTGTGATCATCAAATTCTGGATACAGATTGATAAAGACACTCAGCTTGAACGATTCACGCTGCGTCAGAATACACCGGAAAAACAATGGAAGATCACAGATGAGGACTGGCGGAACCGTGAAAAATGGGATCAATACGAAACAGCCGTCAATGAAATGCTGCAAAAAACAAGCACCACCTATGCTCCATGGCACATCATCGAATCAGTCGATAAAAAATATGCCCGGTTAAAAACCCTGGAGATCATAGTTGATGCTATAGAAAAAGCTATATCTTAATGAATCTTTGTCTTCTGGTAGTCGATCATGACATCATAGATCCGTTCACAGTTGTCATGGTCGTCAAACCGGAAGAAATCATCGGCACGTCTGCGGTACTCCGGTTTCATCTCGCAGTTATTCTGCATATAAGAGATCAGAACATCGATCAATTCGTCGTTGTCCTCACAGATCTCGCCAAATCCCATCGTATCATAGTGGAAGGTTCCTTCCTCATAATGCTTCGGTATATCGTGATGGTGCAGGTAGACCACCGGCTTACGCATATAAGCAAAATCGAACTGAACACCGGAGAAATCCGAAACCATCAGACTGGATTCCCGGAACACCTTCTCATAATTGACACCGGAATGTCCATGAACGGCAACCGCCGGAATGATCTCTACCGAAGGATTCTTATCAAAATCATCGATCTGCGGGCTGACGATCGGATGCAGTACATAGACGATCTTATAATTATATTTCTGTGCCGCAGCGATCAGACGCTCATCATTAATAAGGCTGTTATATACCTGATAATAGGTTGTCTCCTTAAAAAGTGGATTGTAGTCACGGCTCACACCCTCATTCTTTGTAACCGGAACTGCTGCCTGCATCCGCCAGGTCGGGGATAACAGGATCTGCCGTTTATCTTCATTTATAAGTCCATCATAACGCGGTACTCCGGTCAGCTTCAATGCATCATAACCCTCATAGCCGTAGATTGGCTTCGATAGATTTTCAATCTCATATTTGGATGCACAGAAATACAACCGTGTATTATCTCTCAACCGGTTCTGCGCAACTGCAATCTTCTGGATAGACATACCATGCTGGACACAGGCTACATGGAAGTTCATCAGATCACGGATCAGTGCCGAATTGATCGTACCGAAATCATTAAATGCGTAGACGGTAGAGTTTGACACGATCACCATATCCGCATACAAAAATGCATACCGGTGCTTGACGCTTCTCCGTTTGACCGGCTTCATGCCTTCGCGTTCCAGACGTGCGTAATCTTCCGATGCCCCATCTGCCAGATAATAGCATTTGATGCCATCCTTCTTGCTTCTTGCATATTTGTACATATATTCAGCAGAGTCCCCCGCCTTATATATCTTATCAAAAAAGAGCCAGATCGGACGATGCTTTAAAAACGGCTTTGCCTTTAAGAACGCCCGGACAATGATAAACTTAATAACCTTCTTCTGTCCGGTTGCAAACATATCTCGCCATAACGTCAGTTCTCTGCCTGCAATCTTCCCATGCTTTACCGGATCAACCTTCATGATATTGGCTTCTGTCTTATACATATACAGCTTCTTATTGATCTTCCAATAGCTGTGACGGAAACGGTCGCACAAACGGCTGAAATGAGAATCGAATTCCAGAGTGACCGGAAGATCCTCTACCGACATTCCCATCGTTTCACCATTTTCAAAGACATCCGCCCGGACTCTTGTTACATAAGCCAGTTCTGTTTCCTGTCCATATGGAAGCTCCACCCGGATCGTAAATGCCCGAAGCTTGAAGATCGACATGCCAAATGCTTTTGTATGTGCATACCGCTCATTATATTCTGCCGGATAGAAGCGGTCACCGACCAGAACACCAAACTCTGCTCCATTCATCAAAAGAATCGGCGATAACCGTCCTTCGATCGTAAGCTCTGTGTGATCCTCCATATCTTTATTATCCATAAACTGAATGTCCGCCGTCGGCTTCGTAAGTTCTCCGATCTGAATATCATTATAGCTGTAGCAGCCATCCGCAAAATCAAATTCCAGACCGGTGTCCTTATACTTTAAGATCAGCAATACCCATACCAGACAGTCTTCATTCTTCATATCCACATGATATCCCTGATTCTCACAAATGATCGAATCATCTATATAAGAGAGCACTTCCCCAAGCTTCCACAAAAAAGCCTCGCCGTCGGTCTCTTCAAATAAATGCTTGTTCAGGTTATCGAGATTTGCCTGGATCATAAATTTTACAATGAACAGTGCATGCTGCATAACAAGCATTTGCAGGGTTTCCTGATGGATGGACATTTCCTTTAACCATTCGATCAGCTGATCAACGGTATCCTTATACCATGCCCGGTCATAGATTCCTTCAAAAAAGGTCTTATCCCCTTCAAAGCTGTTTTTCAAAGTATAGTCAACACCATCGATATAATAGAGCTTCTCATCCAGACAGGCTCTTGCCTGAACCGCAAGCAGCCATTTTAATACCGGAAATGATCCCTTTACCAGAACGTCCTCCAATGTGTGTGCAGGGCTTCCGAATGTCACATTTGCATCCTGCCCGGCATTCTGTATTCCGGCATCTGCAATCTCCATCAACTGATTTAACAGACTTCCCTTAAATATCATACCGAATGGTGTAAATCCGTGCAGGAATCTTAAAATCTCCGTAGAGATCACACCATTTGCAAGCTGCTCATAGACACCATGAAATTCCTGATCTCTGTCCAGCTTCTGTGCAAGCCAGGGCGCATGCTTTCCTTTCTCGCGATATGCGGAAAACGGCGCATACATAATTCCCTTCTTGCTGTTCCTGCTCGGTCCGTATTTCTTCGGCAACAGAAAGATATCTCCGTTCCTGTGGTCATCAACAAAGGTCACGATACGCGCAAAATCCTCATCTGAAAGGATATCGCCCTCTTCCATCAAAAGGAACATCCCCTGCTCATCAAATTTTCCATGTATACTGAAGCTGTCCGCTCCGACTACGATCCTGTTTACCAACTGTCACTTCCTCCTGTTTTCTTTATCCCAGACTTTCCTGTAATGCAAATAACTGCTGCTACCATAGAACAGGTCGTCCCCTGCAGCAGCAGTTTCTGTTTATTTCTTTCCGAACTTTATCTTGTATACTCCATGCTCTTCATCATACGGGTATACATTTCCTCAAGACCGATCACCGGCTTCCATCCAAGTGCCTGAAGTTTATCTGAATTCAATCGCATATTTACATCCGGTGCATAGCCAAATGTCATGGCACTTTCCGGTATGTCAAATACGACCTTGATCTCATTATTTGCCAGTTTCTCTGCAACCATCTTTGCCATATCTCCGATCGTGATGTGTGCTTCCGGATGTGCTACGGTATAGGCTTCACCATCATTTCCTTTTACAAGAAGGAGTAAGATACCCATTACGGCATCTCTGGTATAGCAGTAGTTGCCAACGGATTTTCCGGCTGTGTGCAGAACGATATCTGTCTTATTCATAGCAGCCTTTGCAAACTGTGCAAATACACGGTTCTCCTCATAGCTGATGCCTGCGCCAAATGTCTGTGACAATCTTGCGATACGAACCGGCAGCTTATACTCACTTGCGTAAGAAGAACACATACATTCGCAGAGACGTTTGCCCTCCGGATAACAGCTTCTTGGATTGTGGATATCGATGTATCCCAGATCATCTTCCTTTACATATGGCTTTTCAGGATCCGGTGCGCCAAATGCTTCCATCGATGATATATATACAACACCCTCGGACTGCTTCTCCTTACCAAGGTCTAACATATTCTTTGTACCATTTACCGCAGTCATGATCGTCTCCACCGGATAGTCCACAAAGAACTTGGATGCTGTAGGGCTTGCTGCATGGATGATGTAGTTGATCTGTACTTCTGAGATCTTCCTGCCATTTGACAGGGTTACAGTCTCATCGGTAACCGGATCTCCGACATCACCGATCACATACACCAGCTTATCCTTTGCAAATTCATCATAGATCTTGTCTGCCTTTTCTGCATTTCTGACAAATGCATAGATCGTGATATCAGCATTCTTTACTTCGTTCATCTTAAGCAGTGCCTTTACGATCTGTGAACCAACCAGTCCGGTTGCTCCTGTGATCAAGATGGATTTGCCGTATAATTTCTCATAATCTCCACCTGCATTTGCAATATACAACAGATCTTCTTCTAAAATCTTATCTTTCATTATTATTTCCTCCTGCAATATTTTTTCTAAATATCTGTACGAATTGTTATCCTGTCATGGAAAGCACTTTCGGCATATTGCTATGCCCGCCGTGCAAATATCTATTATTCTTCCACCTGATACATTTTGATAATGTGAGCTTTCCGGTCTTCTTCCGGCGGAAGCTTCATATAGTCACCGTAAAGGGATGTCAAATAGTAATCGGTACAACCCGGTGCGATCAGCTCCCGTCCGCCAAATGTCACTTTCATTGGTTTTACATATTCTTCCCTTGGCATCTTCTCCTGCGGACCATAGCCACAGGCAATGCCGCCAACATATTTGCATGATTCAAAATCATATTGTGTACATAACCGGATCAGCTTCTTCACTGTCCGCTTCTTGCCCCATATCAAATGCGCAAATGGTTTCAGGATCGGCTTCACGATCTTCTTGACCAGATTACCGCCCCGCCCTGTCTTCATCTTCAGATATTGGATGATGCGGCGATACCAATGTGCCTTTTTATAGATCCGTTCAATCTCTGCATCATCATCCGGCAGTCCATCCATCGGGAAAATATCCATCCACAGATAGATATCATATTTGTCCTTTGTATAATATTTGTCCAGTCTGGTCCTCGTATCCGCAAGCTTCGTATATGGTTCATCCAGATTGCCAAGGCTCGTCGACAGGAACTTATGATCCGGCAGAAACGGCTGCTCTTTGATCACTTCCTGTAATCTCTCATAATCCGGTCTTGGCATCAGAATGTCGATATCATCATCCCACGGAATAAAATCCTGATGTCTGACTGCTCCAAGCAGCGTGCCGCCGCACAGATAATACCGCAGCCCATGCTTCTCACACAGATCATGGAACATGAACACCATTGTTTTCTCACGCTCATGGATATCCTCAAGCGTCAATAATTTTCTCACGTTTTCGTCTCCTCTTTTATGGTATGTGCCTGCATTTGCCTTCTATATACCCTTAATATCCTTATGAATACCCATTAAAAGTCTCCTTATAATATCCAAAAGGGCTTCTGTCTAATCTCTCTTACAATGTCAGGAGTTCCTCCGGGCAGCTGATGATATATTCCGCGCCGGCTTTTTCAAATTCCTCACGGTTTCCATATCCATACAGAACACCGACCGTATCAATTCCACAGGCATGTCCGCCATCAATGTCAAACATCCGATCACCGATCATGATGGCATCCTTTTCATGTATCTGTGTCTTAACCTCTGGCTTGGAATCGTCCATCATGACTGCCTCTTCCCGGTCTGCCTGTGGCATATCCGTACCTTCCGCATCGGCTTCCTTCAACCGCTTCAGGCACTCTGCGATCAGCACCTGCTTGTCCGAGCCGGTTCCATCCGGATTGCTTCCTACCACAACATCAAAGTACTGTGCCAGATCGAATTTCGCCAGTATCTTCTTCGTTGGTTCTGTCGGTTTGGAGGTCGCCACTCCGATCTTCGCGCCTTTTTCTTTTAAGGCTTTGAGTGTCTCCGGGATTCCATCATAGATAGATGTCTCATATAGGCCTATCACGTTATAGCGTTCTCTGTATTTGTCCACCAGCCAGAGTGCCTGATCGTGGTCAACATGACATTTGGATGTAAAGGAATCGTACAACGATGGTCCGATAAATGTCTTTAACACTTTCTCCGATGGCTCCGGCAGTCCGGCTGCATCCAGAGCATAGCGGATGCAGTTGAGAATGCCCGGCTCGGACTGGCTTATTGTGCCGTCCAGGTCAAATAAATAGTATTTATACATAGTGTTGCCTTTCTGTCCGTTCAAAATTCACGCCACCATTGTAGCATAGATCCTTTTTTCTCTCAACAACATTGATATAATCTTGGGTTATGGGGGGATAAACAGCAAAAATTACCGAAAGTTACATCCAGACATACCATTTGTTACATTTACGTTTTTTCTCATTCTTTTTCTGCTATGCTGTTCCTGTCGACAAAACAGGCGCCGGAAATCATGAGGAATAAAATCTATGTATAACCAAAACAACAATCATCACCTTAACAATCAACCGATATCAAACGAAAAAATTACCAACCATAACCATGCCAGTCAACCAACCAATGGTTCTCCAATAAACATCCACCAGCTCTTTCCTACTCGCACGGAAAAGGAATGTCTTGCGGAGCTCCGGAAGCATCCGCGAAGCTACTTTGCCTATCAGAACATGACACAGGAATGGAAGAACCGTTTTCTGGGATTTATGGAGGGTAAAAAAACTCTGCCTTTAACTTATGATCCATTTTTCAAGAAGCTGTTCAACCCGGACATCTATCCGGAACGGCTATCCAGTCTGATCAGCAGTATCATCGGAACAAGGGTGACGGTTCAGTGTATCCTGTCAAATGAAGACAGCATGCTGCCGTCCACCTCGCTCCTGCTTCTGGATATCCTTGTCCAGTTGGAAGATGGCTCGATCGCAAATGTCGAGATCCAGAAAATTCCATACGCTTTTCCGGGTGAACGTATGTCCTGCTACTCCTCCGATCTCATGCTGCGTCAGTATACAAGAGTGAAAAGCCTGAAAGGAAACGCCTTTACCTACAAGGATCTGAAAACGGTTTACACGATCGTAATGTTTGAAAACAGTCCTAATGAATGCAAAGAGACACAGGTATCAGACATTTATCTGCATCATGGGAAAACTGTTTTTGATACCGGCATCAAACTGAATCTTTTGCAGGAATTCTATGTGGTTGCCCTTGACGTTTTCCGTGAAAGTAAGTATGCTAAAGATATCAATGAACTTAATGCATGGCTGTCATTACTGACTGCCCAGTCGGTTGACGACCTTTCTGCACTGGTATCTGACTATCCTTGGATGGAAGCCATCTGTAAGGATATGTCTGAATATATGTATGATCCGGAGGAGGTGATCACCATGTTTTAAGAAGCACTTCGAATGTTAGATGAGAATACGGTTCACTATATGATCGATGAACTACAAAAGGAACGAGATGAAGCGGTAGCGGCTCTGTCTGAAAAGGACTCCCTGATATCCGAAAAAGATGCCGCTCTCTCTGAAAAGGACTCCCTAATATCCGAGAAGGATGCCGAGATTGCGGCTGTTCTTTCTGAGAAGAACGCAATGATTTCTGAGATTGCAGCTTTAAAAGCACAGCTTGCCGCCCTCAATAAATAAACTATTTTATAACAATAACACATAAAGCAAAAACGCCTGCTGGCTGTATCCATGGAATATACGATATTCCTTAGGTACAACCAGCAGGCGTTATTCTTTAAACACATCCTACCTGTTTCCAACTCTATGGCTGGTGGCAGGTGAATTGAAACATTAGTGGAACTTTCGTTATGAGGTTTGCACTAGCTGTCAGCACCAAGCCCTTGTCTGAGTCCGTAAGGACGAGTTTGGGCGGCTGCTGACAAATCAGCGTGCGAACCGAATAGAAAGTGGAACGCGTTTCAAACCACCTGCCAGTAGCCATAGAGCTGGATACAGATGTAGTTTCCTTCTATTTTATTATTTCAGCTTCCATGTCTTGACATATCTGATGAAGCTCTTTTTTCAGATTTTCTGTGTATGTTTCTGCCAGACTCTGTACATACTAGTGGCATAAAACTATGATTTGAGGGTTGTATATGAAACAATTTAAACCATATATTCCGGCAGATAAGGTGATGCCGGAGCTTACACCTACTTCTGTGATTCTTGGCATTATCCTGGCGGTCGTGTTCGGCGGTGCAAATGCTTATCTGGGCTTACGAGTCGGTATGACCGTCTCCGCTTCCATCCCTGCTGCCGTTCTTTCTATGGGTATTGTGCGCATGATCATGCGCCGCGATTCAATTCTTGAAAATAATATGGTGCAGACGATCGGCTCTGCAGGTGAATCTCTGGCCGCCGGAGCTATCTTTACGCTGCCAGCCCTGTTCATGTGGGCAGATGAAAATCCCGATATAAAACCTCCATCTTTTCTGATGATTGCATTTGTCGCCATCTGTGGCGGACTGATCGGTGTTCTGTTCATGATCCCGCTTCGTACCGCTCTGATCGTAGAAGAACATGGTACACTTCCATTTCCGGAAGGAACTGCCTGCGCTGAAGTACTGCTCGCCGGAGAAACCGGCGGTCACAAATCCATGCAGGTATTTTCCGGGCTTGGCATCTCTGCTGTCTATAAATTTATCGCTGATGGTCTGCATTTGTTTCCAAGTGAGATCACATGGACGATTTCCTCTTATAAAGGATCTGGCTTCGGTATGGATGTCCTCCCTGCGCTGGTCGGTGTCGGCTATATTTGTGGTGCAAAGGTTGCTTCGTATCTGTTAAGCGGTGCTGTGCTTGGATGGTTTGTTATCATGCCTTTGCTCGTTCTTATTGGAGGTGACAACATCCTGTTCCCCGCTTCCGTTCCGATCCGCGAACTGTCAGTCGATCAGTTATGGGGAAATTATGTGCGGTATATCGGCGCAGGCGCGGTGGCAGCCGGCGGCATCTTCAGCCTGCTAAAATCATTTCCGCTGATCGCATCCACATTTGCCAAAGCCCTGAAAGGCTTCGGACATACAGATGGAAATTCGCGAACATCTAAAGACATTCCGCTTCCTTATGCGATCGGCGGTATCCTGATCGTAGCATTTGGTCTGAGTGCATTTCCTGATATTCCGATCAATCCGGTCACATCCATTCTGATCATTATTTTCGGATTTTTCTTTGCAACCGTATCTGCAAGAATGGTCGGTGTCGTCGGCTCGTCGAATAACCCCGTGTCCGGTATGGCGATCGCAACCCTGTTATTTGCAACGATCCTGTTAAAGCAAGCCGGCATAACAGGATACCGGGGTATGACATCTGCCATCTGCATCGGTACTGTTATCTGCATAATTGCAGCCATGGCCGGAGACACCTCGCAGGATCTGAAAACGGGGTATATCGTCGGTGCAACCCCATATCTGCAGCAGATCGGCGAACTGATCGGATCGATCGCTTCCGGTCTTGCAATCGGTGGTGTTCTCTATCTGCTAAATACCGCATGGGGATATGGTTCTACCGAGCTTCCTGCTCCGCAGGCAACCCTTATGAAAATGGTCGTTGAAGGTGTTATGAATGGAAATCTTCCATGGGGGCTTGTTATTGTCGGCATTTGCATTGCTGTCGTTGTCGAGATCTTAGGTATCCCGGTTCTACCATTTGCCATCGGACTGTATCTGCCGATTTACCTGACAGTTCCGATCATGATCGGTGGTCTGATCCGCCTTTTCATAGAGAAACGTCGATTTGCCGATGAAGTTTCCCGCGAAACCGTCCGCAATAATGGTATCCTTTTTTCCTCCGGTATGATCGCAGGTGAAGGGCTGGTTGGAATCCTGCTTGCCGTCCTTGCCGTATTCGGCGTAAGTGATCGGATCAATCTGGGACTTATGGGATTCCATCTTGGAAAATGGGGCGGCTGCCTGTTCTTCCTTGCCCTGCTTTTCAGTATGATCTACATGATCCATAAAACGAAGGATAAACAATCATCCAATAACACACTTTAATATCTTCACCCGGAAAGGATTTATTTTCTCATGCAAAAATATAATATACAAAATGTCATTGCAAAACAAAACCATAATCGTAAAGATACCCTCTCGCAATTTTTTATAAAAAGATCAAAATCCGGTTTTCTTACCCATACTGCAAACTATATGGACAAAATCCCCTGCATCAACCTGAACTATGCATGGGAACAGTCGCCCGATGGAATTATTGTGATTGAAATGCCGCATACCGGTTTTTATCACAAGATCGCTCAGAAATATTTTCACAAACCAAAGAAAAGCCATATCAGGCTTGATCGATATGGCAGTACCTTATGGGTCCATATAAATGGCGACAACACGGTATTCAATCTGGTATCCATCATGGAAGAACAGTTCCCCGAAGAAGCTCCTGATATGTTAAAACGTGTTATCGCCTTTCTTGAAACGCTGGAGAGAGTAAGGTTTATATATTTTTAGTATTATTGTGTGTAGTCTTCCTGACTTTTCCTGATAAATCATAGAAACAGCCATGCATAAACAAGAGCTTCCATCAACTCTCATTCATATATGGCTGTTTCAATACAATGTTCCTATCATTCAAATATTTTTGTAATATCACGATAACGATTAACGACACGATATATTTCGACATATTCATCTCCTACCTTGTAGATGATTACATAATCTTCCCATACAGCATACTTATAATCAGTCTGAAAACTAACTCTTTTGGAAAGCTCTGCGCCTATTCCTGGAAACATTTGAAGGTTTTCAAATTTGTTATAAATCTCCTGTACTGTCCGTGCTGCATACTCCTTATTATCTTCTGCAATATACTCTCGAATTTCTTTCAAATCCTTAACAACAATCGGATTGATCCGTAATTTTAACATTTCATTCCCCCATTTGTTCTTTTAGTTCTTCCAGGCTAAGCCAGCCTTCACCATCCTTTACCGCTTCTTCTGCTTCCTGAAGTTTCATCAAGAGCTTCTTTTCTGCTCGATCACGTTCATAATCTTCAATATCCATAACCACAAAACGTCCTCTACCATTCTTAGTCAGATACACAGGCTCTCCTTTGTGACAATTTTTCAGAACTTCATTATAATTTCTCAAATCTGAAACTGGTAAAATGTTAGCCATATACTTTCAACTCCTTCCTTTATGTATTGCTCATTTCTACTAATAGTATATGCAAAAAAGCTGTAAAATTCAACGTAAATTTTTACAGCTTTCTGCGTTTATACAGGTTTCATCGTATCCAAAACATCTTACTATTTACTGTAACCCTGTGCTGAAATATCCATTTTCCTTATCTACATTATAAATGGCATAGCAGTCAAGGGCATCCGGTATCGGGACATTGTAATAATGAAAGCCCAGCCAATTCTTCATTCCATCCGGCATATCTGCTGTCGGTGCACCCGGAAGATACACCGTAAAGGTAGTACCCCCGGCAATTCCATACAGCTCTGTGAAAGTAGTTGTATAGCCATTGTCATCTGTTGTTTCTTTGCCAAGCTCATCATCATAGTTCAGGGTATCCAGCTCCATGGTATATGTATATTTGTCAATCTGCGTAATATTCTTAAAGGATCCGGATCCACTGGAAACTCCCCTGCCACTATAATTACTGTCGTGAAACGAAGCTGTAAAGGTTCCATCCGGTTTGATATCCATACTGGAGCCCCATGCACCAACTCCGCTTGACATAAGAAAGCTTTCCGGGAGATCCTCCGGTAATGTCATCTTTACTTCTCCTGCATTTCCGGCAGATATCTCTTTTCCGTCTTTAGAAGCCCTCTGATTTTTGTCCGCCTTATCTGTTTCTTTTTGTGTGATCGTTCCAAGATATTCCATAGCCTCATCATAAGTCATAGCGGTATCATCCAGCGTACCAAGAACCTCCTTGGCTTTATCCTTGCCCTGTCCATTATACATTAATAACGTATCAAAATTCTTCTGCAGCTTCTCTACCTGAGCATTATACTTATCCTCTGTAATCTCAGAACCATTCTTTTGACATGTGACAACAGTTGCTGAATAATCGTCATTCGGACCTTTCCTTCTTGTCCAGGTTGTTGACTTCTGAAGCATGCCGGAATCATCTACCGTGAATTTGATATAACTGTCTGTATAACTCTCATCTCCGAACCCACTATATGCATATAAGGTTCCCTTCTTAGTCGTAAACAGATAATAACTGGTTCCGGAAGCGGCATTTATATCCCAGCCACCATATTCTTCCATATCCGTTCCAAAGATTCTCTTTGCTTTTGTTCCGTCAAAGCTATAAATATCCATCTGTGCAATTGAAGCTTCGTTCTGTTCTGATCTTACCAGGATCATCTCCGGCACACCATCACCTGTAACATCGGCAAATACGATCGGCGTCTGTTCTTCTTTTGCAGTCTTTGTGGAATAATCATATTCATACTGCCAGTAATAATTGTCGATCTGTGTCTTATAGGATTCAAGTACCTCTTTGTATGCTGCTTTATAAAGACTTTCATCGATAGCTGACTCTGTAGTTATCTCCGTTGACGCTTCTGTCGTTATCTCTGTCGTTGAAGCATCTGCTTCACCGGTGGTCGTCTGATCTGATGTATCATCGGTTGCTTCTGTTGCTTCCTTTTTATCGGTAGCTTTTGCCTTATCCTGTGAATACTTATAGGCGATTGTACCACCTGCGACTCCGCCTACAATCGCGATCGAAGCGGCTGCGATCGCAATCTTTCCTGTCATGGTCTTTATAAACGCCTGTTTACCAACTGTAGCTGCTACAGTTTTTCCGGTTTCTACTGCACCCGCAGCCGATCCGGCAGTTCCTGCCTGTGTGGCTCCTCCGGCTACCTGTCCGGCAGTTCCTGCCTGTGTAATTCCTCCTGCTACCTGTCCGGCGGCTCCTGCCTGTGCAGCCCCACCTGTAACATTGCCTGCCATCTGCATAGCACCACCATGAATGATGCCGGCTGCAATATTTCCACCAAGACCTGCCATCTGCTCAAATACATGCGTAACGATCATATTTCCACGTTCTGCCATAAGCAGATATACAAGAAGACACATCGGTGTGTAGCTGTAAAGCTTGTAGCCCTTCTTCTGAAGCTCCTCTGCCTTTGCCTTGATATTCTTACGTCCATAATTCAGTCTGGACTTTACGGTGTTCTCGGAACAGTTCAATACTGTGGCAATATCCTTGATACTGTAACCCTCCAGATGGAACATAAGCACACAGATTCTCTGTTCATCCGACAGGGAATTGATCAGCTCCCGCACCATATCCTGTGTCTCCTGCACGGTACATGCCATCTCCGGCTGTGTGCTCATGTTTTCATCTTCCAGATTATACTCAAAGACATCCCCTTCATCATTTTCATTCTGCAGATCAGAAAACAAGACTGCCTTTTTCTTCTGAAGTGCATTGATCGCAGTATTTACCACGATCGTACTCATCCATCCCGGAAATGCATTTGCATCCTGTAAACTATCTAATCTGGCAAATGCCTTTATATAGGCATCCTGAAGGACATCCATTGCATCCTGCTCATTCTTCATATACTTCATTGCAATGTAGAGTTTATTCCGATATGTATTCTCATATAAGAACGTAAATCCTTCTTCACGCCCTGCCTTTGCCTGTTCCACTGCCTGTGTATAATCCACACAGCTTCCGCAAAACGGACAGTTGTATTCATTCCCCTGTAAATCATTTCCGCATGTTCTGCACTTCATGTTATCCTGCTCCTCCTGCTTTTTATCTTATTTCTGTAATTTATATATTTTCTTTATACCTTTATTTATCTGGACTGCCTGTCATGCTCGATCCGGTCAAATAATTCTTTCTTGCGTTCCGGATCATCCGGCAGCTCCTTTCGTTCTTTTCTTAACAATGCAACAAACGCGCACACTGCCTTCCACACATCCATATATCTCACCTCCTGTTTATTGGACAGATCAGGTGGATAAAAAGTTTTAAGCTTTTGGATATTTTTTGCATTATTATAACATACCACAAAATCAGGATAACATTATATTCTATTTCTTTATCTTTACAGTCTTGTATTTGCTCCATGCAGAATAACATTTCTTCTCGCGGGAACCTGCCTTTACATAAGAACGGACACGGACATAATAAGTCTTGCCCTTTTTCAGATCCCAGAATGTACAGTTATTGTAATTCTTAAATGGCGCATCATATACTTTCTTATTCTTTTTGAATTTCTTATCCGTTGCGATCTGGATCTGATATCCGGTCGCCTTGCTCTTGCACTTCCATGTTACCTTTAACTTTCCGGATGAAAGATTCTTTACCTTGTTTACAGTGGTCTTCGGAACATCTGTAAATGTCGTCTTAAATGTATACATTCCGGCATAATTTGGATCAACACTATATGGCCAGCCTTTGGTCATCGTGATGTAGTAGGTTCCCTTTGGCAGGAAAAATGTGTATTTTCTGGTTCCCGGTGTAACACCCGTCTGAATATAGTGAATGTCACCATTTGTATTCTCGATCACAACATTCATTTCCTTGATCTTGCTGTTGATCTGAATGTTCATGTACCGGTTCTTTGTCATCTTCATCTTATAGATATCTGTTGTCTCGTTAAATGCAAACTGTCCTTTATAGGTCGTACCTGCCTTATAGGTAAATGCCATCGTTTTCTCATCATTCTGTGACAGCCATACCTCGGAACGTGTCTCGCCGGATGCCTTGTATGATGCGGTAAATGTAAACTTGCAGCCTGTATAGAATCCTGCACACAGTGATAATTTATAATCACCTGCTAATAATTCTGCCTTATAGCTGCCATTTCCTTCACTGACTGATGCTGTATAGATCTCATTATCATACATATCGCTGACTTTTATATAATTAAGCCCGGTGTGTGTCTTTCCAATTTCCTCCGTCGCAATCGCAAGAGAAAATGTACCGGATTTCTTCATCGTAAATGTATACTCATATGTATTCTGTGCATCCTCCAGCTCGCCACTGTAACTCTGTCCCCATACGATCTGCTGTGGACTGTTTAACACCTCTGCGGATACCTTTCGCGCAGGACTTACTGCACACATCATCACCATTAAAATTACTGCTAACATGATCTGTTTCATTTTTCTACTCATAATAATCTGTCCTCTCTTTCTACATTCTTTTTACTCAACTGTTTCAACATCCATCATCTGCTCTTTGTATGCCTTACGGATCGGAATGATCGGCAGTCCGATAAATACCATGATCGAGATGATGAAGGATACCATACCTGTAACGATGTCATACGGAAATGGTACGATGAGCCAGCCCCATTTGGCGATCTTGCCTGCCATCTTTACCGCAGTTCCAAATCCACCAAAGAAATAGGAAACAATGCCTGCCATAACTCCATACCCCATCATAGACATCGGGATCCTGCCACCAAAAATACCGGAAAGGACAAATCCTAAAACGGTTAAACAGGTTGCTCCCAATGCGATGTACTGTGCGATTTCGATTCTTTTCATTTTCTTCATTTTTTTATTCTCCTTTTCTTTATCTGAGGAACATTTCATCCGGAAATTCATCCATAAAAAATGCAACCTCTGTATCGTTTCACCTATATGACACAGAGGTTGCAAAAAAGTTTTATATTTTTTGAAATTTTTTAAAAATTTTTCAGACACCATTTTTTAAGTATAATCGGAGAGTTTTTGCATTTTCAATCGG